>CAYNLJ010000153.1:0-4504 GCA_964398005.1 uncultured Caldithrix sp.
TAAAAAAAAATAACTCTGCCCGCAAGCAGAGTTAAAAAATTGACCAAAAAAAATTAAAAAAATCTTATATTTATCCTAAATAATAGCGTAAAACCTTACTCCGGGAACTGTGACGCAATCTTCTCAGTGCTTTTTCCTTAATCTGTCGGACACGTTCTCGGGTAAGCTTAAACTTTACGCCAATCTCTTCCAGGGTATGTGGTTTTTCGCCATCCAACCCAAAATAGAGTTTTAGAATTCTGGCTTCCCGCGCCGTAAGTGTGGACAAAATGTAATTGACTTCTTCTTTAAGTGATTCACCCATCACCTCGGCATCCGGTTCGGGATCTTGCTGGTTCTGAATGATATCTATTAAACGGCTGTCACTGTTTTTCTGTAATGGCGAATCCATCGAAACCGAACGGGTTGCCATTTTAATGGTATCCGTAATATCACCGGAATCTACTTCGAGAACGTTCGCAATTTCTTCCGGAGTTGGTTCACGCTCATATTCCTGTTCTAACTGACTGTAAACTTTTCCAATTTTCGTTAAAGTACCTACCCTATTTAAAGGCAGACGAACCAACCTTGATTGCTCGGCAATGGCCTGCAAAATAGATTGTTTAATCCACCAGACAGCATAAGAAATGAACTTAAAGCCACGTGTTTCATCAAACCGATAGGCGGCCTTCATCAAACCTAAATTGCCTTCATTGATTAAATCTTCGAGTGACAGACCATAATTTTGGTATGATTTGGCAACACTAACAACAAACCGCAAATTGGCACTAACCAATTTCTTAAGTGCGCGTTGATCTCCCTGCTTAATACGTTTTGCAAGTTCGATCTCCTCATCGGGGGTCAATAAAGGCACTTCCCCGATCTCACGTAAGTAATTCTCCAAAGATTGATTTTTGCTGATAAAAAAATCGCTCACTTAACCTACCCCATTTAATTGGTTTAACTTTTAATAAAAATGTCAAACGTTTATTCTTTGACAAAAATTTCGTTTTTAACGATTAAATTGGTTTATTTTCCTCTTTGAATCGTTTCCAACTGTTTTAATTCTTTTTCTAACTCTTTAATCTGTTCTATTAAATGTTTTAATAATAAATCTTGTTCGAAATTTAAATTATTGGTACGCTTTGCTTTTTCGTAAACATGCCCGCCTAAATCCAACAATTTTTCTTCAACTTCTTTTTTAATTCCAAGTTCATTAATTTTTACCTTGCTTTGTTTTGAGAATTTTTCCGATTTTTGGCTGGCATCTTTAATTGTCTTAACCAGTCTCTTCTTAAATTTATTCCATAATCGATCGTTTGCAAGCTTCATCTTTATTTTGATTTAAAATTTCCTGATTTGGGACAGAAAACTTTTCCCTTTACCCGTACTTTCTACTTCAAAATACTCACTTAATGTTGCCTGAACATCTGCAAACGTTTCCCTGACCCCTAAATTAATATCCTCCTTGAATTCTGGTCCAAATACCAATAAAGGGACAAATTCCCTGGAATGATCCGTACTTGGAGTGGTTGGGTCATTACCGTGATCCGCTGTAATAAATACCAGATCTTCTTCTTTTAAGTTTTTTTCCAGTTCAGGTAGCCAGCTATCAAATTCTCGCAATCCTTGATAAAAACCGTCCGGATCGTTACGATGCCCCCAGAGCATATCGAAATCCACCAGATTTGCCATGATTAAACCAGACCGTGTTTCATTTAGTTCCGACAGAATCGCCTGCATTACCTGCTGATTGCTTTTTGTCTTGACTGTTTTCTGAATACCGGTGTGGGCATAAAGATCATCGATTTTTCCAATGGCAACCGTTGGCCAGCCCTGTTCCGTTAAAATTTGCAACATCGTTTTACCAAAGGGCTTAACCGAAAAATCACGGCGGTAGGGCGTACGCGTGAAATTTTCGGGGGAAGTCCCGACAAAAGGTCTGGCAATTACTCTGGCCACCGCATGTTTTCCGGTTAATATTTCACGGGCTGTTTCACAAATCTGGTACAACCTTTCAAGTGGCACAACATCCTGATGTGCTGCGATCTGAAAAACTGAGTCAGCAGATGTGTAAACAATTAACTTACCTGTTTTTAAATGTTCCTCACCCAATTCTTTAATAATTTCGGTACCTGAAGCAGGTTTGTTGCCCAGAACCCCATAGCCGGTTTTTTGGGTAAACGCTTCAATGACCTCATCAGGAAAACCATTTGGGTACACCGGAAAGGGCTTGTTTAAAATTAGTCCGGCCAGTTCCCAATGCCCGGTAGTCGAATCTTTGCCTGGTGAAACTTCGGCCATTTTGCCATAATTTGCCTGCGCTTTGAGATTACTCCTTAATCCTTCGATGGGATGGATTTTACCCAATCCCAATCTTTCAAGATTGGGTAATTTTAACCCCTTAAAATGGCGGGCAAGATTGGCCAGTGTATTACTCCCCTCGTCAGAGTAAAGATGGGCATCCGGCAATTCACCAATTCCCACACCGTCAATAATAATTACAAGTGCCCGTTTCATATTTATGCTTTCTCAGAAAATATTTTTTGTTTGATTAAATAAC
The DNA here is from genome assembly GCA_964398005.1 of uncultured Caldithrix sp. Classification (GTDB taxonomy): domain Bacteria; phylum Calditrichota; class Calditrichia; order Calditrichales; family Calditrichaceae; genus Caldithrix. Next base: position 2,543 of record CAYNLJ010000153.1, read on the forward strand.
TCCAGCCGGACCGTTCTTTGATTTTTTCTTTCAACAAATTAATATTTTGTTCGACGGCAATTTCGCCCTGTTGAATAAAAAATTCGATTGATTCAAAATCCGTCCAGTTTTTATCTGCCAGTGACGGCCTGATTACAAAATCGGCCTTTTTTGAATTCTCAGCGTTTAAGTGACGTACCACCGCCTGGTACGAACGAATAAAAACCTGAATTAGGTTATCAAATTTGTTTTCGATTACAAGTTCAGGTGAAACATCGCAAGCAATGGTAAAATCCGCACCCAACTCTTTACAGGCAGCAACGGGAAAGCTATTAATTACTGCTCCATCCACGAATTCATCCCCGTCCATTTTAGCAGGTGGCAAATAGCCGGGAATGGATGAACTGGCTAAAAGTGCGCCGTGCAAATCGCCACTTTTAAATATTTTTTCCTGCCCGGTGACTAAATTTAATGCACTGCAGGCAAATGGCAGATGGGTATGTTCAATTTTGACTTTCGGAATTAAATTTTGGATCGCCTCGATTAATCGATCCGCTTCAACTAAACCACGACGGTTAACAGCCAAATTGATCACAATCCGTCTTTTTACAATATTGGTAAGATAATTGAAAAAACCTTCGGGTTGCTCAGCAGAACTCAGATCAACCGATTCACCTTTTAGTTTTACAAATTTTTCGCTGAAGATAAAGTTTTTGAAGTTTTGTTCTACCTTTTGGATATCCATTAACAGACAATAAGCTGCACCGACAATGGCTCCCATGCTGGCTCCCGTTATACAGTGAAGGGGAATATTGTGCTTCAATAAACCTTTAATCACCCCAATATGAGCCAGACCACGAGCCCCGCCTCCGCCAAGTACAAGCCCGATTTTCAATTTTTTCATGGATGCTATTCGCCAACTCCAGATTCTTCAAAAAGGTCGCTAAATATACAAAAAATCTGGCAAAATTTCTAATTTAAATTTTTTTCTCATAACGCCAAAAAACGCGATCAACCACTGCATTGACATAATAGGAATAAAATCGAATTGGACCGACCCAGGGGATGATCGATTTTTCCAGTCCCCAATCCTGCATATCTTTTAAGCATCGTTTGAGTAAAATGCTGCCAATTCCTTTACCCCGTAAATCGGGATGAGTACCCATAGGGCCAAACCAGCCAGTACCAAAATTATTGCCATTGTGCGCAGAAAAAGCTTTTATTTTGTTGTCAACCAGAGCCAAATGGATAGCAATCGGAATGGAATTGTAAGCATTTAAAACTTCATATCGCCACAGCGGAAAATGTTCTTCAATAAAAGCCAACAACTCTTCTCGATCCGGATAATCAGCCCTTCTGATAGTAATGCCCTGCCCCAGCAATTCCCGTTCCTGTTCTTCTGTTTCAAAGGTTTGAGTAGTCAGGTCCACAATCATGTTGGAAGTATCAGCAAACCGAGAAAATCCCTGCACTTCAAAAAATGCCAGTGCGGGAGTGTAACGAGGATCAATCCCTGGCATAAAATAATTAAATGGTACATCATAAACCCGAACCTTTTGCATGCCTAATTGTTTAAAACGCCTTTCCAATTCTGCATAAAGCTGAGTCCCGATACCCTGGCGGCGAAACTTTTTATCTACCACCATCAGCTTAACGTATCCAATTTTTTCATGGTTAATCTCTCGGGTTACTCCATCAATAAACCCTAAAATTTGCTCATCTTCTTCATAAATCAATACCAGATCAGCGGAATAGGTTGGATCTTCGAGGATTTTCTCTCTCAACAGTGGTTCGGTAAATTGATCAAAAGCCATATTGCGGTTGCAGAAATTTAATAAGGAGGTGATATCACTTTCTTTAAAAGTACGGAGTTGTCCCATGGAGGTCATTCCTTTTAATTAGTTAGTTTTCCCAGCTAAATAATTTAAAATCTAATAAAAATCGAAATTTTTACAAATTTTTCTGAACTTTCCAGGTAAGCTG
>CAYNLJ010000153.1:4514-5573 GCA_964398005.1 uncultured Caldithrix sp.
GTTTTAAAATATCAAAACATGTAACAGGTTGTTCAATTTAGCCATTTTCAGCATGGCCCTTGAACAAACCCCGTATGAAATATTGAAATTTCAGTGACACTCATTCCCCGGCCATTATCTCAGCAAAATCATCTTTTTCATGATGGTTAGCTGTCCGGCACGCAATTGATAAAAATAGATGCCTGAGGCTACCGCATCACCTGTCGCATTAGTGCCATCCCATTCAAATTCATGAAAACCAGCCGGTAATGTTCCATCAAACAGTACTCTAATTTCTTTACCAAGTACATCAAAGACACGTACAGAAATTTTGTCCTTCGTACCGGTTTCCGGAATTCCAATTTTTATAGTAGTGGTCGGATTGAACGGATTCGGGAAATTTTGGGCCAACGTGTACTGAAGTGGAATGATTGATGGTTTAAAATTTTGGTCGCAGCTTACATAAAGTCTGAAATGATGATTATTAGATTCTGGGGTAAAATTGTATTCACTACTTTCCCCCAGATCAATCATTGTCTCGTTCTCCAGGTCGATCAGGTAGGCGAATAAGTTTTGGCTTTGCCCGACAAGTTGCTGCCAGCTCAATCGGTGTTCTTTTTCAATCGCGCTGGTCGTCACGGTTAAATCCCAGTAGGCGTAATTTTTGTCACCACTTAACCAGGGTTTTAAGACCTTGCAATAATTTTTCTTAGCCATAGTTACTGCAAAGGAAGCAAACTCGTTAAAGACGGGTGGTTCCAATATTGGTTTGCCTGGAAGATCGCTAAATCCTACTACGGTAAAATCGTCCTTTAATTTTTCACTTTCCAATGAAAAATTAAGCAGCCATTCATTGTGCGTGCTTGCTGCTTTGGCCAGTTTGTCAGTTGAACCGGAAATGGCCAGTTGATTAAATGGAAACTCAGGCCCATTATCTACGAACATGGAAGCTTCAGTATTGGCATACAACCAGTAACCGGTCCAGGGTTTTGCAAATGAATTCGAGTCAAAAAGTTCTACATGATAGCCGATAAAGTCATCGGTCTGTTCAAACCAGAAAGCGGCCGGTTGAATTAAAGT
>CAYNLJ010000154.1:0-2169 GCA_964398005.1 uncultured Caldithrix sp.
GAAGAAAGTTGCGGACAACAGGTGCCGGTTCCTGCACGATTGGCGGAAACCTTAAAAAAAGTGAAAAAAGCTGTTTTGTTAGATAAAGAATTTTCAACCTTTAAAGAATGGCTGATGACTTTTTAAATTATTGAAAAGATAAAGCGACTCTCCAGGATTGCCCGGGCGATGAAAACAAACACCACTAAAGCACTTCGTCCGCCAGATTTCCTTCATTCGACTCCGGAGAGTCGAACTACAAAAAATAAAAAATTTTTAGGAAGACTTTTATTTAAAAACTTTTGAAAATGTAACCTGCTACCTGCACATCGTTTGGTATAAAAAACTCTACTTTTAAATTTATGAAATCAAATAGAGTGTAATTGGCAGACAACATTGGTTTTATTCTTATATTCTGCTTTTTAATGGAATCGCTCCATCCTTTATAAAAATCAGGTATTTCTCCGGTGGCATGATCTATTACATATCCATCAAAATAGTAATCGTACTTAAATGAAAGATAGTAAGATTTATAATCTACACCTGTTTCTAAATAAAGATTTTTTGAAACAAAAAATAAAGGAATGGTCACCTGACCTTGCAGGGAATAAGTATTGAAATCTCTGAAATTAACTAATTTATATGTTCCATTCACATAAATGATGTTATCATACCGAATTATATGACCAATATCAACGGTCTCGTCATATAGCACATTGGAACTAATGGCAAAACCAGCTTTAAGATTAATAAATGAAAAAGGAACAATATCTTTATTAAAAGGAATCTTAATCCCTAATTGCAGATAATGGTTATTTTGAACATCCATGCTATAATTAAATTTTTGATCATATAAATCTTTAAAAGTAATTATATTTTTAAACTTAAAACTAAACGGTTCAAAAGCATAGCCAACATAAAATTCAAAATGATTTTGATATTCAATAACAACTGATTTAGTAATGAAATCAGCAAGAGAAAAATCTGTATTTTCGAACTCCGGCAAATAAGAGTTTTTAAAAATATAAGAATAAAACAAAGCCTGGCGTATTAATTTATCTCTCTGCCGTTTACCAATTACTTCGAGTTGCTGATATTTCTCTTCAAAAAACTTTGCAATCTTGACCAACTCATCTTTACACAATTTTTGATAATTTTTTTCAGGACTATATTCTTTTGCTTTTCCTTCTTTTAATGTAAGATAAACGAAATATGCCTGCATGTTCTTATCCAAATCAGCAGGCGGTTGTAGTTTTTCATTTTGTGTTGCATTTAATCGAAAATCCAATTCTGTCGGCCCATAGAAATAACTTTTAATACGCTCTTTAGCTAAAGGTAATATCTTTCTTGCGTGAATATCTAAAATATTTTGATTTGCCCATTTATGTTTGGCTTCTTTTGATTTGTTTAGTAAATAGCCAAAGTAGGAATGGAAATTTGAGTCCGGATCAGAAATATGTTTGGTAAGTTTGCGATTCAAATGTTCGATATAAATGTAAATCAAATTTGGATTAATTTTTGAATAAAACTCGATTTTTTGTTTTTCAGTTTTTAAATAAGAAGGATTGGCTGTAATTTGTTCCGGGAGATACTTTGTCAAATTCGAAAATGAATCATCACCGGCAAAGGTCTTTGTTACACAAAACAAAAGCAAAATAATAAAAAAGTGTCTCATGGTGCAATTCCTTTTAAATTTATTGTAACTGAATTGGCTAAGATACTTCTATATTTAGCTATTATGCCTCTGCGTTATGTCCTCTCTCCAATTTAAACTACTTAGGTCACCACCATTAAAAAGCAATAACTGTTTTGGAAGTTTTCTCCTTTTGGAAGCTTTTCTTTAAATTCCAACCGGCGACCTTCTGGCTGTTTAATTTTCTTAAAATCGATTCTTCCATTTTTTAGCTTGACACCTCTTGGCAAATTTTGTTTCATTGGGATTGTAATTCAATTTTATGCCTTTTTCGCCTTCCCTTCCATAATCTCCTGCACATCTTTGGCATCGATATTTTCTTTTTCCAAAAGGCGCTGGGCCATGGCCTCCAGTTTGTCCCGATTCTTTTCCAGCAATTCCAGATCCTCTTTGTAGCACTGGTCAATAATTTCCATGACCTCTTCATCAATCATCTGTTCTACCTTTTCGGAATGGGGTGTTAAATCCGGTCCCTGACCCAAAAATTGTCCGGCCGT
>CAYNLJ010000154.1:2269-5540 GCA_964398005.1 uncultured Caldithrix sp.
CCTTTTCGGAATGGGGTGTTAAATCCGGTCCCTGACCCAAAAATTGTCCGGCCGTTGTCCATCTCGATGGATAATAAAGTTTATTAGCTCTTCCTAGTTTTTGATGACTTTCATTTTCCCAAAGCATCTAAAAGCCTTTTCCCCTTTTGAGTTGTTACATATTTTTGTTTGGGACTATTTGGCGCTTCTGGATATAACATTTCCAACATCCCCTCCAATAAAAGCGGTTTTAAGATAGCGGATCTGAAATGTTCTCTGTGTTTTAAGTTAAGATGGGATAGTATTTCTTTACTGCTTTTTGCTTCCATGCAAAAATTTAAAACTTTATTTACTTGCTCGGTACTTGCTCGCAACTTGCTCGGTAGTTGCTTGGTAATTGTTGAGTACTTGCTTGGTACTTGCTTGCTCTCTGGAAGATAATCCTTTTTTACAAACTGCATCTGAAACGACATTCCAGGTTCATTTAGGCGCAATTCAATATTTGGATATGCTTTCAGTGCCTCTTCAATTTTGCGAAATCCGGTTCCCCATTGTTCAATCAAACCCAACTTTTTGAAAATCGGCGCCAACACACGATTGCGAATTTCTGACTGTCCGGCCGTTAATTCACTAATGTCAATGGAAGGCGGTAAAGCTCCTGCGCTGGTGATTTCCAGCATGTCATCAAATATGGCTACTTTAATATCCTTGCCTGTCAGCGAATAATCACGATGTACAATAGCGTTAATAATTGCTTCCCGTACAGCAAGCAATGGATATTCCCACCTGTCTTCCCGATAGATTCCATTTTTGGGCTATCCACCTCTTGGCAAATTTTGCCTCATTGGGATTGTAATTCTATTTTACCCCTTTTTCGCCTTCCCTTCCATAATCTCCTGCACATCTTTGGCATCGATATTTTCTTTTTCCAAAAGGCGCTGGGCCATGGCCTCCAGTTTGTCCCGATTCTTTTCCAGCAATTCCAGATCCTCTTTGTAGCACTGGTCAATAATTTCCATGACCTCTTCATCAATCATCTGTTCTACCTTTTCGGAATGGGGTGTTAAATCCGGTCCCTGACCCAAAAATTGTCCGGCCGTGTTTTGTACAAGCGAAATATTGGGCAGACGTTTGCTCATTCCGTACACCACAATCATACTGCGGGCAATTTTGGTTGCCCGTTCCAGATCATTGGAAGCACCGGTTGAAATTTCGCCAAATACGATCTGTTCGGCTGCACGACCGCCTAAAAGTCCCTTGATCTTACCAATCAGTTCCTGACGAGACATCAAAAAACGATCTTCAGTAGGCGTTTGCAAGGTATAGCCCAAAGCGCCCAGGCCTCGAGGCACAATGGATACCTTTTGTACCCGCTCCGCGCCGGGAGTCAAATAGCCGACAATGGCATGGCCGGATTCGTGGTAAGCCACAATCTTGCGCTCCTGTTCATTAATGACGCGATTTTTCTTTTCCAGACCGGCCACCACCCGTTCAAAAGCTTCCTGGAAATCGGCCATGGTTACCTTATCTCTTCCCTTACGTGAAGCCATCAAAGCCGCTTCGTTGCAAAGATTGGCCAGGTCGGCGCCTACAAAACCTGTCGTCATGGCTGCGATCTGTTCCAGATCCACATCATCGCCTAAAATCAAATTACGTGTGTGTACTTTCAAAATGTCGACACGCCCCTTAAAATCCGGACGATCCACTAAAATCTGACGATCAAAACGGCCAGGACGCAACAAAGCCGGATCTAAAATTTCCGGTCGGTTGGTGGCGCCCATGATAACAATACCGCTTTTCGGATCAAAACCATCCATTTCGATCAATAACTGATTCAAAGTGTTTTCCCGTTCATCGTAACCGCCACCAATGGCCACTTTACCGGCACGGCTTTTACCAATAGCATCCAACTCATCAATAAAAATAATACACGGCGCCTTGGCTCTGGCTTCATTGAACAGATCGCGTACACGGGCCGCGCCCACACCGACAAACATCTCCACAAAATCCGAACCACTCATGCTAAAAAATGGTACACCGGCTTCACCGGCAACGGCTCGTGCCAACAAGGTTTTTCCTGTTCCCGGAGGCCCAACCAGCAAAATACCTTTGGGCAATCGGGCGCCCAGACGTGTGTACTTTTCAGGTTCCTTAAGAAAATTAACGACTTCTTTGACCTCTTCCACGGCCTCATCAATACCGGCCACGTCTTTAAAAGTGATTCGTTTTTCCGGATCAAATTCGTAAATTTTAGCCCGGCTTTTGCCAACATTCAAAACGCCAGGCCCTTTGCCCATTTTGCTAAAGGCATAACCCCAGATCAAAAACAGGATGCCGAAAGGAATGATCCAATTTAACAAAAAGTTGGTAAACCAGTCGCTGGAAAGTTTACCACGATAATCAACACCGGCTGCCTGTAAATCTTCAATTAAATTCTTATCTTCAACACGAATTACAATAAACTGGCGTTTTACCTGCTTTTCATATTCTTTCGCATATTTTTCCAGATTGAGATGCCATGGCGTGTGTTTTAAGGCAGGTTTGAATTCACCATTGTGAACGGTTTGTGTACTATCATTACTTTTTAACAGCCCGTAAATTTTGTCCTGAGTTAAAACAACGCTTTCAATTTTACCCTGGGCCAGATAGTCACGAAACTGTTTGTAGGAAATTTCCTGAACCTTAGGGCCAGAAAAGAACAAAAAATCAAAAATCAAAATAAGGGCGATGATCAGCAGATAGTACCAGATTGAAAATTTAACCCGTTTTTCCATCCCAACCTCCCGAAAGTGGAATATGAGTTTTTTTTATTTTAAGGAAAATGGCTAAAAATTCAAAACTTTTTCTTTAATTTGGTTGCAGAAAAGAATAACGAGTTACAAGAAATGGGATATTGGTTGAATGGTTGATTTGGAAATGTAGAGGTAAGGTATGCCTCGCCAATGAAACATTTTAAAAGCGGTAGCCGCAGGCCTGGGGCCTGTGAAAAGTGAATATACAATTGGTTCCTCGTAGATGAACCATTATTGTAGTACGGAGAAAATCCAATAAATCAGACATCTTCGTAGAAGATGCACAACCTGAATTGACCAAACAAGGTTTTTTCATCCTCTACAAGGATGAAATCTCTTAGGGGATGTTTGACGTACTACAATAATTAAACATCTACGATGTACATTAATTCCTATGATCCTGCCGCCTATTCATAAAGAATGGTTGAATAGTTAAATAGTTGAAAGTGGGAATCGGGAGATATTCTAAATGCTGTCAAGGTATTGGAATAAAGCTTTTT
>CAYNLJ010000155.1:0-5505 GCA_964398005.1 uncultured Caldithrix sp.
GATTATAGAATCAGCATGCCACAAAAAATTTAAAAATCCGGAGGATTGAAATTATTAAAACAGAAAAAATTGTGAGAACGAAGAAAAATTTCAAATTTTGAGTTTTGAGTGTTGAATGAGATTAGCGATTAATTACCAATATTTTGCAATCAAGCTGACCACGTTATTTTTCAAACTTCTCCCTTCAAACTTCTAACTTTTTATTGTGTCAATTCCTGAAATAGGCCTGCTGCTTTAGGGTTCAATCTTAAATACCATGACTTAATAAAAAGGTCGTTATGGACAAGTAGATTAAAATTCCCAGAATGTCATTCGTGGTAGAAATAAAAGGAGCGGCGGCCAGGGCAGGGTCGATGTTAAGACGTTTAAACGTCAATGGAACTAATGCTCCAATAATAGCCGCATTGTTGATGACCACAAAGATGGAAATGGCCAGGATGGAGGCAAAAAAGGCGGAATCCCAAAGGTAAACAATCAGAAATAAAACGGTTGCAAAAAACATGCTATTCAACAGGGAAATGCGAAACTCTTTCAATAATCGTGGACCGGTATCTCGCAGACTTAAATCACCAGTAGCCAAACCACGAATGACGATAACGCTGGCCTGCTGGGCGGTAGAACCACCCATAGCCATTATGATGGGGATAAAGAAGGCAATCATCAATTTTTGTTGCAAGGTCACATCAAATTGATTCAGGATAAAGGCGGCCAGAAGTTCACCCATAAAAGCCACCAAAAGCCAGGGCAGGCGGGCTCTGGCCAATTTAAAAATGGAATCTTCTGTAATTTCTTCATCCGGAGCACCGGCAATGTAAGCCATGTCCTCGGAACCCTCTTCTTCCAAAACATCAACAACGTCGTCAATGGTAATGCGACCGATCAGGTGATTTCCCTGATCTACAACCGGCATACTGACCAGGTCGTATTTACTAAAGATATTGGCCACCTCTTCCTGGTCCATATCTGGCGTAATTTTGGGAATGTCTGTTTGCATTATTGTTTTCAGTTGAGTGAAATCTTCTGCCAGGACCAGATCGTTTAAAGAAACAACTCCAACCAAACGATTTTCGTTGTCCACCACATAAATGGAGTAAATATCAGAAATATCCTGTTCAGCTTTAAGGCGGCGAATTTCATGGATGGCCTGTTCCACTGTGGCATCCATGGGCAGGGCCACATATTCCAGGGCCATAATGCCGCCGGCCGTGTCTTCTTCGTAGTGGAGAAGTTCTTTAATTTCATTGGAATCTTCTTCAGGAATGCGGTCAAGAATTTCGGGGACCATCTCTTCCGGAATGGAAGAGACAAAGTCAGCCGCGTCGTCCGAATCCATTTCGTCAACGATTTTGGAAATTTTTTCGACGCCCAGCTCTTCTGTCAAATCTTCTACTATGGGAGGATCAAGTTCAGAAAGCACATCACTGGCAATTTTAGGCGGCAAAATGGAAAACAGGTAAGTCCGGTCATCTTTTTTAATATGTGACAAAATTTGTGCAATATCAGCCGGATGTAATTCGATTAAAATGTTTTGTAGCGCCCCTGTATTGCGCTTTTCAATTAAAACCTCAATATCTTTCAAGATATCATCGATGGCAATTTGTTTCATGGTTTAAAGCCTTATTGATTAAGTTGGCAATATGTTTGAAATCTTCAACGGTTAATTGTTCAGGACGTTTTTGTAAGAACGACTGTTCAATCAAATTTAACACTTTTTCTTCAAAAATTCTAATTAAACTGTTTTTTATTGTTTTACGTCGATAATTGAAAGCAGAACGCACAATTTGTCGAAATAATTCCAGATTATCGACCCCTCCAATTTGCTCAAAAAAGGTAATGGAAATGACCGCAGAGTCAACCGCAGGTACCGGGAAAAAATTACCCCGCTTAATCTCAAACAGGTAGTCCGCCTGGCCATAGGTCTGGCTTATCACCGAAAGAATCCCGTAATCTTTGCTGCCCGGATCGGCACAAATTCTGCGGGCCACTTCCTTTTGGGTCATTAATACAGCCTGCTTAATACATTGATGATAATCGATTAAATGAAATAAGATGGGGCTGGTAATATGGTAGGGCAGGTTTCCAACCACCTTTAAACGGTTTTCTCCGGCCAATTGACAAAAGTCGACCTTCAAAACGTCCTGATGCAGAATTTGAATCTGGTTTTCAAACTTGGCCTGTAAAGTTTCAACCATGCGTTGATCGATCTCAATAACTGTTATTCTTTTAGCCGCTGATTTAACCAAATGCTGAGTTAGCGCTCCTTTACCGGGCCCAATTTCAACAACCCGATCATCCGCTTTTAATTGAAGAGATTCGACGATTTTTTTCTGGTAAAAAGGATTGGTTAGAAAATTTTGCGAGAATTTTTTTAAAGGGCGCATAAAAAAGATCTTTAACCAGGTGCTAAATGGTTAATTTTTTAAACAAATGCCTGGCATTTTCGGTGGTTATCTGTCCCAGATCTTCCACAGATAATTTTTTTATCTCGGCTATTTTTTTTGCGGTGTGTACAATAAAGGCTGGTTCATTCCGCTTCCCTCTTAAGGGAACCGGAGTTAAAAACGGGCTGTCGGTTTCCAGCAATAGTTTTTCCACCGGGACTCTTTCGACCAGATGTTCCACTTTTGAATTTTTAAAGGTAATGTTTCCTGTAAAGGAAATAAAAAAATCGGTTTCCAGAATATTTTCCAGGTAGGTGTCGTCTCCGGAGAAAGAGTGTAACACCCCTTCCTTTTGAGCCAGGGCCTTGGTGGCAATCATTTCCAACAAATCAGCCTGGGCTTCCCGGTTGTGAATGATCATGGGTAAATCCAGTTTTTTGGCAATGTGCGACTGGTAAATAAAGACATTTTTCTGGACATCCTTAGGAGCACGCATATGGTAATAATCGAGGCCGATTTCGCCAATGGCCACCACTTTTTCGTGTTGGGCCAATTCTTCAATTACATCAAAATCACGATCAGGCACATCTGCACATTCAGTCGGGTGAATGCCTACGGCTGCAAAAACAATGGCGTATTTGTCAGCTAAGTCTACTGCTCTTTTGGAAGATTCAAGATCGACCCCGATGGTAATAATACCGGCTACTCCATTTTCAATAGCCCGCTGAATCACCAGTTCACGGTCTTCATCAAAAAGGTCAAAATCCAGATGGGCGTGAGTGTCCACAAAAAGTTCCATGTGGTTTCCTTTCCTGTAAATTTAGCTTAACGGACTTCACTGCCCGCAGGAATATCGTCATCCATTACCGTGAGAAGTGACAGCTTGCCTTCTGCCGAAGCAGCCAACAACATGCCGTTAGATTCAACGCCAAACAATTTGGCCGGTTGTAAATTGGCTACCACAACTATCTTTTTACCAACCAAATCGGCCGGTTGGTAGTGTTCGGCAATTCCCGCCACGATTTGCCGTTTTTCGCTCCCCAGATCTACCTGAAGTTTTAGCAGTTTTTTGGATTTAGGAATAGCTTCGGCCTGAAGAATTTTTGCCACTCGTAATTTTACCCTGCCAAAAGTTTCGTAATCGATCTTCTCTTCTGGAAGAGGGGTCGCTTTGTTTTCCAGAGCAGCTTTCAGTTTTTTGATTTCAGCTTCAATAACTTCATCTTCAATCTTTTTGAACAGAATTTCAGGTTTGTTTAACAGATGGCCGGTTTTTAACTGAGGCGTTTTAAATTCATCCCATTGATGTTGTTCACCAAGATTCAAAATGTGCCAGATTTTACGCGCTGTAAAGGGCAGCAAAGGTTCACTTAACACGCTAAGCGCAGCGACGGTTTGCAAACACAGATTTATGGTTGTTGCACAACTTTCGGGATTGGTTTTGCGTGTGCTCCAGGGTTCTTTGTCATTAAAATATTTGTTGGCAAAACGGGCCAGCTCCATAAATTCACGCACATAAGCCTTAAACTGAAAGGTGTCAATCAACTGTCCCAGCCGATCCGGAGCTTCCTGCAAACGTTTAAGTAATTCCCGATCCAGGTCGTCCAGATCATTTAAAGCAGGTACTTTCCCGTCAAAATAGCGGTGGGCAAAGGTTAGGGTGCGATTTACAAAATTGCCCAGAATATCAGCCAGTTCATTATTGTGCCGTGCCTGAAAGTCTTTCCAGGAAAAGTCAGAATCACGATTTTCAGGTAGAATGCTGGCCAGTACGTAGCGTAAAGAATCGGGTTCAAATTTTTGCAGATAGTCGTCCAGCCAAACTGCGTAATTGCGACTGGTGGAAAGTTTGTTGCCTTCTAAGTTTAAAAATTCATTGGCCGGAACATTATCTGGTAAAACAAAGTCACCATGAGCCATCAACATGGCCGGGAAAATGAGACAGTGAAAGACAATGTTGTCTTTACCAATAAAATGCACCAGGCGGGTTTCCTGATTTTGCCAGTACTCTTTCCATTGTTCCGGCTGGCCTTGCTGTTGGGCCCATTCCTTAGTAGCAGAAATGTAACCAATGGGTGCATCAAACCAGACGTAGAGTACTTTGCCGCTAGCATCTACGTCATATTTTTTTGCTACATCTTCTGGCACGGGTACGCCCCAGGGTAAATCGCGCGTTACCGCCCGGTCTGCCAGACCTTCGGTAAACCAGCTTTTGATTTGTCCCAGTACATTAGATTTCCACTCAGGATGGGAAGCAATCCATTCTTCCAGAGTCTTTTGAAATTTAGCCAGCGGCAGGTACCAGTGGGTGGTCTCTTTTAAAACCGGAGTTGCGTTGGTAATGGCCGAGCGCGGATTAATTAGCTCAGCCGGACTCAGGGACTTACCACATTTTTCACACTGATCTCCGTAAGCATTTTCAAAGCCACAGGAAGGACAGGTGCCGATCACAAAACGATCGGCCAAAAACATTTTAGCTTCCGGGTCGTACAGTTGTTTTTCGGTTTTTAAAACAAAAATGTCTTTTTCAGCCAGTACCCTAAAAAAGTCCTGGCTGGTCTGATGGTGTACCGGAGAGGAGGTGCGGCCGTAATAATCAAAGCTCATGCCGAATTCGGCAAAACTTTTCTTATTCAATTCATGGTAACGGTCAACCACATCCTGTGGAGTAACCCCCTCGGCACGGGCACGCAGCATAATGGGAACTCCGTGCTCATCTGATCCACAAATATAAATAACATCAGACCCTTTTAAGCGATGAAACCGCACAAAAATATCGGCCGGCAAATAGGCACCGGCTAAATGGCCTAAATGAATGGGGCCATTGGCATAGGGTAAAGCACTGGTTACCAAAATTCGTCTTTTCAAAGTCAATCCTCGTATTTACTGGTTAAAGAACAAGCTGCAATTTAAAACAGTGTTCCAAATTTTGCAAATGGCAAAAAATAAAATGAGAGAAATACATTGTTCTGGAGCAGGAGGAAAATGAAGACTAAGCTCAAATCATTATTTTCTGTTGAGCCGGCAGGTATTAATTACGGCAGAGGGGCTTGCACATGGTTAAAAATAAAAAAAGCCTGACTAAGTCAGGCTTTGTGTGCCGGAGGTCGGACTCGAACCGACA
>CAYNLJ010000156.1:0-5472 GCA_964398005.1 uncultured Caldithrix sp.
TACAATCACGTTTGGGAACTTGAAAGTATTAAGAATAGTAACGATAGTTTAATTTTAATTCCTGATTCAAATTGGGACTACACTCTAATTTTTAAAAATGACGGGACTGTTTCAATTGTTGAAGCATGCAATAAAGGAGAAGGAATTTTTTCAATTCAGGGCAAGGATTCAATTCAAATCAAAGTCAATTGTACAGAGATGGCCTGTTCGGATCCACCACCAAATTATTTAGGATATTGTGATGACTTGAATCATGCCACAAAGTTTGAGTTAATGAATAATAAACTTTATATTTATTTTACGAATCGTGCTCAGGAAGACTTGGTTCTGATTCACAATTAAATTTATGGGCACAAAACACATAGCCTTCCCACCAAATGCATTAAAATAAATCGCCGCAGCACACTTCTTGCCTTAACGACCGATATTCAGGGAGGCAGGTTTTCGCCTGCTGAATGAAGCTCTAACAAATGTTATTTTACAATTCCGTCCTTTATGGCTTTAATAACCGCTTCGGATTGGGAATGTACCTGCAATTTGCGATAAATTTTGCGGATGTGTGTGCGCACCGTATCGATGCTGATGTTTAGATTGTGCGCAATGATTTTATAACTGCTACCCTGACAAAGCTCTGTTAAAATATCAAGCTCACGCGGGGACAATTTGTTCTCTTCCCTGGCGGAGACAACCGGTTTCTGGAAAAAGGCCACCACTTTACGCGCTATGTCGGAACTCATTGGAGAGCCTCCATTGTAAGCGTCTTCAATAGAAGCCACCAACTGCTGCGGATGAATTTTTTTTAACAAATAGCCAATGGCGCCGGCTTGTAAAGCGTTGAAAACCAAATCTTCATCTTCATAAACCGTCAACATTACAATCAACACATCAGGTTTCCGTTTTTTAATCTCCTTTACCCCCTCAATTCCGGACATGCCGGGCAAGCCGATATCCATTAAAATCATATCCGCATCCCGAACGGAATCAAAATTTTCCAACATTTCTTCGCAAGAGCCGAATCCGGCCAAACAGCGGATATGATCCGTGGCATTCATCAGCGTTATCAAACCCTCGCGTACCGTATCGTTATCTTCTACTATCACAACATCAATCATAACCAAATTCTCTCATAACTATTTACAACTTTTTTTTCTTTAATTTGCTTGTGAAAATAATTCGGGTTCCCCGGTTTGGTATGGATTCGATGGTTAAATGCCCTTTAAGTTGTTCCGCGCGTAAGTGCATATTCTTCAAGCCGTTTCCGCCGGATTTACTCCTTGGATCAAAACCGATACCATCATCTTCCAGAATGATCGTTAAATTCTTATGCGAAACCTTTATCGTTAATGTGATTTGCCTGGCATTGCTGTATTTAACCGCGTTGTTTACTGCTTCTTTAAACAATAAATACAAATGATGCTTTGTTTCTAACCTTAGTTTAATCTCTTTTCCCCGGATATTATCTTGAATAAAAAAACTGATATTCTTTGCTTCCAGGACATCATTAAAACTTTCTTTAAGATGTACAAATAAATTCTCAAGTCGATCATCTCTCGGTTTAATTAACCAGATAATGTCGTTCATTTCATCCATCAGCGAACGAGATCGATCACCAATTTTAATCAGCTCACTAACGCTGTTTTGAATCCTGGTTTCAGCCACTGCGCTTAAAATATTAATCTCTGTCAATCCCGCACCGATTTCATCGTGCAGATCAGCCGCAATTTGATGCTGAAAGCGTTCAATTGCGAGCAGTTGGCGCACCCGATAGGTAATCAAAAATGCCAGCAAGCCAATCAGCAAAAGTCCCATTAAAAGAATAAACCACCAGGTAGTCCAGAACGGCGGCGGAATACTTATATCTATGGAAGCTATTTTAGGGCTCCAAACACCTTCCCTGTTACTTGCCCGAATATGAAATCGATATGCCCCCGGAGGTAAATTGGTGTAGGTAATGGAATGTCGCTTCTCCAGTCGATGCCACTGCCGGTCAATGCCTTCCATAAAACAGGTGTATTGGATCAAATCGGGATTTAAAAATTCCAATGCCGAAAATTCAAACGACAGGGTGTGTATTTTGTAAGAAACTTTAAACTGATTTAAAAAATGAATTCCGGCTTGCGCCACCGGAGCGCCGTCGGCAAAAATATTGGTAATTACAGGTTGCGGTTGAACACTGCTTGGTTTTATGCTGTCCGGATGAAAATAATTCAATCCGTTGATTCCACCAAAATAGATGTTCCCTTGTCGATCTTCAAAAAAAGCGCCTTGATTAAACTCGTAGCTTTGCAGGCCGTGATCCGGTGTATAATTCCGAAAACGATTTAGTGTAGGATTAAAGCAACACAGTCCGCGATTGGTTGCAATCCAAAGCTGACCTTTATTATCCGGCACGATGGAATAAATGACGTCATTCGGCAGACCATTCGATTGAAAATAGTGGCGGAAGGAATGGTTGGCCAAACTGAGACGATTAAGCCCCTGATTGGTTCCGATCCATAAAACGGAATCCGGCATGGCAGTAATACTTAAAATATTATTTGAAGTTAAACCATACATTTTGCCTGATTGATACCTGTAATAGCGGAATTGCGTTGGTTGCCGCAGGATGGAATCACTCGAAAAGATCATTTCCATCAGCCCATCAGCCCGGCTGCCCACCCAGATGTGTCCCCGGGAATCTTCGAATATCGTTGTAATATCATCGCCCGGTAAACCATTCTCTTTGGTGAATTCATGATACTTTTCCGTAATGGGATCCAACTGAATCAGGCCAAAAAGATGACTAATCCAGAGCGCGCCTGTATGGTCGACAAAAAATTTCCAAACTAATAATCGATGAGAATAACCGGATAATGCACGGCGGATAGAACGGCCATCCCATTTGTTAAGTCCCATTTGGGTTCCGATCCAGATATTACCCGAATTATCTTCGGCTATAGCATGTATCCGATCATCGACTAAAGTAAACGCCTTCTTTTTATTATTCTTTTTAAAAGAGAATAAAGAAGCCATATTCCTATCCAGCACGGTTACACCATTCTCACTTGTTCCAACCCAAAGACGTTGTTTACGATCAACCAAAAGCGCATTAATCATAGGATTTCCAAACAGGCGTTTTGCCGCTTGCCCGTAAATACCTTTAAAACGAAGCGGGGATGTATTTAAAACATTTACTCCGCCTCCCCATGTGCCGATCCAAAGATTTCTTGTTCTGTCAAGGAACAGGCAGCGGACATATTTTGCCGAAATGGAATTTTCTTCCGAATTTTGATCACTAAATTGTGACACTACTCTGTGATTTACAATACGGAACAAACCTTTACTTTTGGTGCCTACCCACAATGCCCCGAATTCGTCTTTTAACAGCGCTGTGATGATACAATTTTCCGGCGAAATGATTCCTTTTTCGTTTAACAGATGAAATGGTTGAAGTTGCTTTTCATGTACAGCAAACCGCTTCAAACCGTTCAATGTTCCTAAAACCAAATAACCCTCAAAATCAAAAACAGAGGTAATAAAATTATCTCTGGAAACTTCCTCGATCCCTTGAAAAAAGAAAGCTGTATGGACATTGCTGCGGGTATTAACAACATTTAATCCTTTTTTGGTTCCGGCAAAGATTTGCCCATTGTTTTGCCAAACGCAGCTCACGAAGTTATTGCTCAGTCCTGAGTTTTCATCATAAATCCGAACAACATGGTTAACCGGCGAATAATAAATCAGTCCCTTCCCCCAGGTTGCAATCCACAGATTCCCTTCCGTATCTTTTAAAATATCCTGAATCCAAACGTTGGAAAGATCAGGTTGTCCCTTTTCCCCCACAAAAAGACGCCGGACTTTTTCCGTACGCAAATCCAAACGATTAATTCCTCCGTGGTGCGTGCCAATCCATAAAAAATTACCATCCGGCTCCAGTGCGGTTGTCCAATTGTCGCTCAGGGATGAACTATCGTTAGCGTTAAAGCGAAATATTTTGAATGAATAGCCGTCAAAACGATTCAGACCATCCTGAGTAGCAATCCAAATAAAACCGCAGGAATCCTGCGCAATATCAAATACCACACTTTGCGATAGCCCTTGTTCCAATGATAACCGTTTAAGCCCGCTTGCCCAAACGAACGAGGTAAACACAAAAAAGTAAACAAAAATCCGGTAAAACGTTTTCATTGCAACTCCATCGTTGGGGGAGAGAATCATTACCATAATTTAGGATTTTTGGCAATGATTCTCAACGCATCTCCCTAATTTTACCGGATTAATAGCAATTTTTGTTGTGTCACAATTGTATTCGTTTTTAATGTAACAAAATAAATTCCGCTGGGTAATGACCGGCCGTTGTTATCTTTGCCATCCCAGCGCAATTGATAAGTGCCCTGCTCTGCCGTTCCTAAGTAAAGCTGTTTAACCTGTTTCCCTAATAAATTTGTAATGCTTAATTCCACAAATTGCGAAGCCGGAATTTGATATTTGATGGTTGTTGTTGGGTTAAACGGATTGGGATAGGGCGGAAACAGTCTGAGTTTTAAGGGCAAAATCGGCTCATAATCATCCTGATTTGCATTGGGTGTAACCCGCACCACAGGATGATAGCTAATCGCTCCGGAAAAATCACGATCTCCCAGACGGTAATAGTATGTCCGGCCATTAATGACAGATCGATCTTTATAAGAATAGTTGGTCGGACTACTACTATTGCCCTGGCCCGGTATTTCGGCAAGGAAAGCAAAATGCAGGCTATCAGTACCGCGCTCCAGAATAAAAGCATCATTATTCACTTCCGATTGGGTTGTCCATTTCAATAATACTTGCCCGTCACCGGCTTGCGCCGTAAAAGAAGAAAGTTCTACCGGTAAACTGTTATCTTCCACAAGGCCCAATACCGAAGCGTTTTCCATAACATAAGCCGAACCAATATCAGTAGCCCCCTCGTAAACATTATCATAAGGAACACCGGAGATAGCGTACACGTCGCTGATGGCCACGGAATAGGCGTAACGGTCGGGAACATGGGTGTTGCTGTTGTGTTTGGTTACGAAATTCCAGGTGTGATCGGCCTGCACCTGGAAGGAATAGATGTAACCAAGCTCACCGCCACTCGGATCATGATCCCGTGGTGCGCCGACCACCAGGAACTGGTTGTATATGGATACCGCATTTCCAAATTGAGCAGCCACATTCAGTTCCAGTGGAAAAAGCTGGCTGACTTCTCCCCAATTATCGGCGCCGCCCTGGTTGCGGTAAAAAACGTAAACGGAACCGCAGTTATAATCGGTTCCAGCGTAATTCTCTTCATGATTATTCGCGCCTACGGCTGCGTAGTCGCCCCAAACGGTTACAGAGTAGCCAAAGGCATCGGCGGCGTTGGTATCATGACCGATGAGCGCTTTTACCAGCCCCCAGTTATCAGCGCCACCCTCATTGCGGTAAAACAGAAAAGCCTGACCATGGCCACCGTAATCCTTAGCGCCTACA
>CAYNLJ010000157.1:0-5401 GCA_964398005.1 uncultured Caldithrix sp.
TCTTATATTTCACCGAACAACCATAGGGTGTAGTCATAAAGGGCTTGACTGTTTTGCCACTTAACAATTGATCCAATACCTCTGCCACATAGTTGTGGGCAATGGGAACAGTTTCCAGCTTAGTAGATGGTTTGTTATCAATGGCGCCCATGTAGATCAGTTTACCTTGCGAGTCAATAACGTACATGTGCGGCGTGGTCTTTGCACCATAAAGGTGTCCGACTTTACCATCTTCATCAATCAAATAGGCGGTGTAATGGGATTTTTTTTCTTGCTTCAGCTTATTAATTTCTTCTGGAGAATAATGGCCTTGTTTGCCTGGAGCAGAGGAACAAATGGCCAGCCAGACCACACCCTTTTCAGTGTACTTTTTCTGTAATGCCTGCATGTTACCACTGTTGTAATGTTTTTTTACAAATGGGCAACCATAGTTTACCCATTCCAACACTACAACTTTGCCTTTAAACTGGGACAACTGGTATTCTTTACCATCAGCCGCTTTTAATTTAAAATCAGGAGCCGCTTCTCCTAATTTAATTTCACCGGCCAATGTGGATAAACTAAAAATGACTATGGTTAAAATGGAAAGGACTAATGCCCGCATAAAACCTCCTGGTTTTGGCTAATGTTTACAGAAATTTGATTAGGATAACCTTTTTTGCTGACCAGTCAGAGTCATTAAGACTCAGAAGACACCCAGCTCGCTTTCCCAATTAAAATTCTGCTATGAATTGCTTGTTATTTTACTATAGACGCTAAAGCATCTAATACTATTCCCGGAGTGAGTACTTCAGGTAATACTTTTGGATTCTCCCCGGGTTTTCCGGAATACAGTAAATACAGGGGCACGCTTTGTCGTCCAAAACGACTGAGGGCCTGAGTGATTTCCGGGTCACGACGTGTCCAGTCAGCTTTTAAGGCAACAATACCCAACTCCTCAAATTTTTTCTGGACCTCCTCGGAGGAGAAAGCTACCTTTTCATTCACCTGGCAGGACAAACACCAGGAGGCGGTAAAATCGATGAATACCGGTTTTCCCTCGGCCAAAAGCTGATTTAACAGGTCATCGGAATAGGGTTGCCATTGAATACCTTCTGCATGAGCAGCACTGACATCCGGTGCTTGAACAAATTTCTGGTAATTAGCCAGCACATAGCCATTACTGAAAACCAGTACTATCAAAGCAATTGCCCAGGCTGTGTAGCGCGTTCTTTCTTTCATGGCCAGGTTACCCCATCGACCATAGACCCAGGCCGCCATAGCTGTAAACATCAAATTCAGTAAAACCAGAATGACCACCAACGAACCGGTTTGCTGGCTAAGCACCCACAACAGCCAGATGACCGTAGCAACCAGTAAAAAGCCCATGAATTGTTTTAACGATTCCATCCAGCGACCCGGTTTTGGCACATATTTCAATAAAGCCGGAATGGAAGTAACCAAAGCAAAGGGGAAAGCCATACCCAACCCCAGGAAGGTAAAAATTAACATTGAGACATAAGCGGGTTGTGTTAAGGCAAATCCCAGGGCTCCGCCCATGAATGGCGCTGTACAGGGCGTCGCTACAACCGTGGCAATAATGCCATCCATAAATGAGCCTAAGAAACCACTTTTTTCAGGAGCCTGACCACCTACTGTTGTTAAAGAAGTACCAATTTCAAAAACACCAAACATGCTTAAGCCAAGTAAAAACATGAAAGCTGTTAAAATAATCAAAAACGTGGGTGACTGCAGCTGAAAGCCCCAGCCCAACTGTTCGCCACCGGCTTTTAAAATCAGCAAGGCAATGGCCAATACCCAAAATGCAGCCAAAACACCACCGGTAAACACCAACCCATGTTGCCAGGGTTTGGTATGAGCATCCTGGGCCTGTTTAATAAAACGCATGATTTTAATTGACAGCACCGGCAATACACAGGGCATCAGATTTAATATCATTCCACCAATAAAAGAGAAAAGCAAAGCCAGCCAAATGCTGTTAACACCCGAACTGGACACAGGAGCCAGTTTTTCGGTAACCGGAACCACAATTTCCGCTGCTTTTTCCGAATTCTCCCCTCTCCAGCCGGGTTCAGCAGTAATAATACCAGCCAGTGTATCTACCAGGTTTTCGGTTTGCTGCGAGCGGGGCAACTCAATCAGGTAACTGTTCCCTTTTAGTTTTACTTTTTCCTTTGCCTCATACTGAATAATCCCGTCCTGGTATGGAAAAAAATAGAGGGAACTTAGTTTGTTCTTAAACCACGCAGGGGGTGTTAATTGAATTTTGTAAGTTTGATCATCTCCGGAAGCACTCACCTGCCAATCCGTTAAAGGCACCGGAATCTTAAAACGGGCGTCTGAAAATAGTTGCGTGTTAGCTTCATTTACTTTTGGTGCTTCCTTTTTAACAGGCAATGTAATTGTTAATTCTTCGTTGCCGGGAATACAGGTCTCTTTACACTCCAACCAGTCAAGGGCAACCTTGATGGTAATTTGGGTGCCTGGTTTAACGGTTGGTTCCAAACTCACCGGAACCAGAAAATATTGTGTGCCGTGATAGCCAAAGGTGATAATATCTAATTCGGCAATAACTTCGGGATAAGGCCATTGTACCGGGCCGATCTTTACACCTTCAGGAACTTCAAAGAAAAATTCGGTTGGTTTGCCGGTTTGCCCATAGTTTTTGTAATAGAAATGCCAGCCTTCATCGGCTTTCATTTCAATGGCCAGCCAGATAGTCTCCCCGGGCGTAGCCCACTCAGTTTCTGAATAAATTTTGGCCTGAACGTGCTTTGGTTGATCAAAAAGTGACTGTCCCCAGGCCAGATTGACTAATATTAAAGTCAGAAACCATAAAGGAAAAATCTTTTTAGTTTTTTTTAATACGGACAGTGATCCATAAAGAAAATTAGAAAACATAGGTGGTTCTCCTGCTTGGTTTGTATGGCACCTTCTTTAATCTGACACGACTAATTTAAAAATTGGAATAATCTTTTCCAAACCTGGCTTTTTGACTTTAATCCAATTAAGCATATGATGTTCCATTTCAATGTTAAGTGACATTTTTTTTTAATTTTGAGCATTTTTAGATAACTTTGCGCTTTGTACTTTTCAAAGCAGGAAGTGGCATGATTTCAAGACCACAGAACCGACAGATTTTCAGACTGGCTATTCCCAACATTTTAAGCAATTTGTCTGTGCCGTTGTTATCCTCTGTCGATACGGCACTTGTGGGGCACTTGCCTTCACCGGTTTACATCGGTGCAGTGGCCTTAGGCAGCATGATCTTTAATTTTGTTTACTGGGGTTTTGGCTTTTTGCGAATGGGGACCACTGGCTTAACGGCGCAGGCTTATGGCAAGCAAGATGAGCAGGATATGCAATTGCAACTCTGGCGTGCACTGTTTTTTGCAATAACCGCCGGACTGATTCTAATACTAATTCAGGATTTGATTGCTTTTATTGCCTTTAAATTAATTGAAGGTTCTGCTGAGGTTGAAAAATACGCTAATATTTACTTTAGAATCCGTATTTACGCAGCTCCGGCAACCCTTGCTCTGTACGCCATCCACGGCTGGTTTTTAGGTATGCAAAACGCCCGCCTCCCGCTTTTAATAACAGTTTCCATCAATATTTTAAATATCATTTTTAATGTGTTGTTTGTAGTACAATTAAAAATGACTTCGGATGGGGTTGCGCTGGGTACCGTCTTTGCACAGTACATTGGACTTGGTCTCTCGGTATTGGTACTATTCAAAAAGTACAAAACCTATTTCAAAATTCCTTCGCTCAAGAAAATTATTGAAATGGCTGAATTAACCCACTTCTTTAAAATTAATTTTGACATTTTCATCCGCACTTTAAGCCTGATTTTTGCCTTTTCCTTTTTTACTTCACAATCGGCTAAACTGGGGGATATTACGCTGGCAGCCAACAGTGTCCTGATTCAACTCTGGATGATTTTTTCGTATGGGATTGATGGGTTTGCTTTTTCTGCCGAAAGTCTGGTAGGCAAATATCTGGGCGCCAGAGACAGAAAGATGCTTATCCTGATGATTCGCCAGATATTTATTTTTGGGAGTGGTCTGGGATTGATTATTTCGATTGCCTATGGCCTGTTCGACCAGACACTCACTTCTCTGTTTACCAATAACCAACAGGTCCTGCAGGTCATTGATCTTTTCATGATCTGGACGATCGTGGCTCCATTTGTTAACAGTTTTTGTTACATCTGGGATGGGGTCTTTTTAGGCGCAACGGCATCTAAAGGATTGCGTAATGCCATGTTACTTTCAACCTTTGGTATTTACCTGCCACTTCATTACCTGTTAATGCCTAATTTCGGAAACCATGGCATGTGGGCGGCCTTGCTGGCTTTTATGATTTTTCGGACCATAAGTTTGAGTTATTTGAGTAAAAAGTATTTGGACATCAGCGTTCGTGAAATTGTTGTGGGGAATGAATTGTGAGACAAAAATGGGCATTGTGGATTATTTTAGTACTATTGTCCCTGAACCCTGCCTTCGGACAGTCCCGAATCCTTAATGAACTGGAAAGCGATTTTCTGAATTCTGTTAACGTTGGCCTAAGTTTGGGGCAAAGGGTCGTTCACCCCACCAGCAAAGAATTTGGCATTTTTGCAGGGTTAGGTGTGTTATCTTTGTTTGATGAGCCCAACAACCGATTTTTTCAGAAAAATCATTCTTCTTTTAATGACGCGGTCTTTAGGATTGACCGCATCTATGGGAATAAGAACATAATGATCCCAACCGTTTTTTTGATTTACACAAGTGGTTTGTTATCAGGGCAATCGGCTTTACGTCTCGTAGGCTTAAAAAGCACTCAGGCTGTTGTTTACAGTGGTCTGTTGGTCGTAATCATTAAAGAACTTACAGGTAGAGCCAGACCTTACCAGGAATTGGGTGCCTACCGATTTAAACCTTTTTCCTTTAAGGAACGCTGGCGTTCCTTCCCTTCAGGGCATGCGGCCATCACTTTTGCTTTTTCAACGATTATGGCCAAAGCTGTTCCTAATTTCTGGTGGCAAAGTTTATGGTATTCCGGTGCCGTCCTGGTGGCCGGTGCGCGCATGTACCACAATGTTCATTGGTTAACCGATGTCATGGCCGGCAGTCTGATTGGCTGGTCGGTAGCAAACTACGTTTGGAGTTTTTCTCAAAAAAAATCGGAAGCTAAACAGGTACAGGTCTCACCTGGCTTTACACTGTTCCCAATGCCGACAGTTTGTTTAAATTTAAGGGTGAAATTTTAGTTTAGTTGGGCGGAGAAAATTACTTTTAAATTACTGCAATGGGGATAGACAAAGCACAAAAGTGAGTTAATAGAATTTTTTATATTTTTTAATCAAAAATATTTACTTCACACTCTTGATTTGCATGATTTACAGGAATAGGATGAT
>CAYNLJ010000158.1:0-5401 GCA_964398005.1 uncultured Caldithrix sp.
ATTTTAACGTATCGGTGTAAAGCGTAACACCGCTGTCCGAAACCACAATGACATTGCCGTAAGCTTCCATATCCTGGGTTAAATCGTTCACCTTGCCGCCTAAAGCCGTCAGCACCGATTTATGATTGCCTTCTTCATCGTAAAAATCGACCTGAATATTTTCATCAAGCAGCGTCATGTTTTTTTTGGAAAATTTTTGCACATGTCCGGCTTTGAGTACGCCGACGGTTTTCCCCTCTTTGGTAATTAAAACCGTAGCATTCCAGCTTTCCTGATCCGGAAATTCACCAGTGGTAGTCTGGACATTTTTCTGTGTTTCGTCGGAACAGGCAAAAAACATTAAAATCGTTAATAGGCGCAGCACCCACTTCATGCGGTGATGCCCTCCTGCATCAAATCGTGCAAGTGAATCACACCAACCAATTTGTCCTCGCGATCCAACACCGGCATGGCAATAATGCGAAATTTTTCCATCTCTTTGTAGGCTATGGTGGCCAAATCATCATGATAAATGAATTTCGGACTTTTATTCATCACTTCGGTTACCGGAATATGAAAAATGTGTTCTGTTTTTTCGATCAAACGGTTTAAATCACCGGTTGTAATCACGCCTTTTAGATGCATTTGTTGATCGACCACCGGACAAATGCCCCTTTTGTGGGCCATTTCCATAATGGCCTTTTGCATCACATCTTCTAAATAGCAAAAAGGCAACCGGTCGCCTTTCTCCATTAAATCCGAAACGCGCATTAACAGTTTTTTACCCAGGGTTCCGCCGGGGTGCAGCAGGGCAAAATCTTCAGCCGAAAAACCGCGCGCTTCCAGCAGGGCAATGGCCAGAGCATCTCCCAAAGCTAACGTAACTGTTGTGCTGGCCGTAGGTGCCAGATCATTGGGGCAGGCTTCTTCCTTTACACTGATGTCCAGCCAAACCCGGGCGTAATGCGCCAATGTTGAGTTTTTATTGGCCGTCATGGCAATCACCGGAACATCCAACCGGCGAAAAGAAGGCAGCAAATTAATCAACTCTGCCGTTTCGCCGCTTTTGGAAATGGCAATAATGACATCATCGCGATGTACCATACCCAAATCACCATGCACCCCTTCCGCCGGGTGTAAAAAGGCAGAGGTCGTTCCGGTGCTGGCCAGCGTGGAAGAAATTTTACGCCCAATGGCGCCTGACTTGCCCATGCCGGTTACAATCACTCTTCCCTTACATTCAAGAATTAAATTTACCGCCGCCGCAAAGTTTTCATCAATGCGCTGTTCAAGAGCATGTAGTGATTCTTTTTCAATACGAATGACTCTTTTGCCAATTTCTAAGATTTGATTATTGGACATTACCACCGGGCAAAATTCCTCCGACATAAATGTAAATTAAGTCCTGGCCTTCACTCTGCAATTGATTGCCGGCAACCGCAACTGCCTTGAGGCTGGTTTTGCCGATCATGGCTTCCGTTACAGTAAAATCAAAAACGTACTTACCGTCGACCTGCTGATCTGTCTGGCCCCAAAGGTCACCATTGACAAATAATTTGACCAGACTGATACCATTTTCGTGCCGGGCATCTACTTTTACGGTGCAATGTTGACCCAGCACAAAATAGCTGCCGTCAGCCGGCTGCACAATATTCACCACCGGTTCAGATGTACTGATCACATAAACCTGCTTTTTAGGCGATTCGGTACTTCCATCCTCATTGCTCACCTTGACCCACAAATGGTAAAGGCCTCCGCTCAAGGGCGCCACCCAACGTACCGTGTCCCTGTCCGATGGAGCTAAAAAACTGCCGCCATCACTTAGCCATTGAAATTGCATGGGACCTTCCAGGGGATTGGTTGCTACAATGATCGCCTGAACAGTGTCCAGCGGCATTACCTGATCACGTGAAAGCTGAATGCCCTGCGCATCCAATTCCGGCAATTTTTTAGGACGAATTAAATCACCAACCTGATCACAGGCGGTTAAAACAAAAAAAATCGCCAAAAGGATTGCAAACCACTTTTTAAATTCAGAATTTTTCATACTTTGATTGAAACACCTCTTGTTCATCTTCCGAAACAATAGCACAAATAACCCCGTCCGCCCGGTCTGTTTCAATTTCGCCGGCATCAATGGATTCATAGCTACCAGCCTCCAGCTTGCTGATCAAAATCCCCGGCCAGGACATTTGTACCACATAGTTTAAATTTAAATTTTCAAATTGCACATGCTTCACAAATAAAACACGCAACCGCAAATTTTCTGCCGATTGATTACCCAGGCGTGCTACCCTGCAGGTAACCTTTACATTGCCGCTATTTTCGCTGTTTTCAATCTCAAGAATGTAATCGTTTTTTTGAGCAATTAGTTCCGAAATCGGACCTTCCATCTGTTTTTTAAGGGAACTGGCATCATACGCCCCCGAAAATCTGGTCAGACTGCCATTCAGGAAAACGTCAGGCAAGGCGCGTGGCACATTTGGCCAGGCCTGCACATATTTGTTTTGCAGCTGCAAAAAGAATGTCTGTTGATCGTCTTCATTAAAGGGATCATCGTAAAACATAGAGTCCAGTTGTAAATCGCGATGATATTCCACAATATTAATTTTGCTTCCAAATTGCGCTGCCAAAGCATTCAAACTTTGAACAGCCCAGTTATTGTAAGGTGAAGGATGAGCCAAATTAACAAAGGCTTCAACCAGAGGGACCGTTTCACTGTAGGAGTCGGGGTTTTTAGGATCCAGCAGATTGTCCCGCTTCAGATCGGAACAGGCCAGAACCACCAGAAGCCCTAAGAAACAACAGATAAATTTAGAAATGGATACGAATCGCAAAACCGGCGCCCTTTCCTGAAAATTGCCACTCATATTGAACACTCAGCTTTTGTTCGGAACCCGCTTTAAGATCGGCCTGACGCATGTTTTTAAGCCAACTGTAAGTAGTGGCTAAAATGCCAACGCCGGCTATGGTTCCGAACAAACCGGATAATTTATGTAATTGATTGGCTTTGTCATAATGCTTTTCCATTAATTCAAGAGAAGTTGCATTATGATAATCCTGGTAAGATTTTTTTGAACCGTTTTCCAGCGCACCGGCAATTAATCCGCTGGCCAGGGTAGTGAGTAAAAAGGTCTTTGTTGGGTATTTTTTAAGCGAGGCCCGGGATTTGTACTGCCCTTCTCCAACCAGTTTAAAACGAATGTTATTTGCCAGTAAATGCACCATTTGTCGGAAATGCTTATTGTCCGGCGCTTCCACTTTTTCTACCAGCACTTCCGAAGTTTTAACACGTGTCAGATGTGCCAGCAGCAGATAGCGTCCTTCCACCCTGGTGATGATGCCGCTGATGATCACATCAGCGCCTGCCATCTTACCAATTTTGTTGACCAGGGCCGAATCCTGGATAAATCCGCCTAATGCCAGGTGCATTTCTGTAAACAACTCTTTCAGCCGATTTCTTTCCAGCAGAACAATTTGCTTTGAATCCCCTAGCTCTACAGCCAGATAATCGGGTAAATTCCGTTGCCAGCCATCCAGCAGGATTTCGTCGGTCTGATTTTCAAAATTGGTAATAGCTACGCGGAGTTGTGCCTGGAGTAAAAAAGGCAAAAATATCAGCCAGGCAAGCAGGATAATTTTTTTTGACATTGCACTCATGATTGTCTCTAAATTTTACTGTGAAAGCTGATCGATTAAATCGTGTAATTTATTCTGCCATTTAAGAATTTTATCGATGACTTCACGCACAGCACCTTTGCCCCCTTCTGCCACGGTCACGTAATCGCAGAGAGCTTTTACTTCATCACGGGCATTGGCCACTGCCACACTGAAGCCCACCCGTTTGAGGATGGGAATGTCGAGTACATCATCCCCGATGTAACAGATTTCTTCGTCCTGTAATCCAAGTTGTTGTTTGATTTTTTCATATTCGGGCAATTTTTCAAAGCTGCCCTGAGAGATGACATCGACCTTTAACTCTTCCGCGCGCCGGCGTACCAGGTCCGATTTTCGACCAGTCAAAATGCCTGTTTTCAAACCTCCCATGCGGGCCAGGGTAATTCCCATGCCATCCTGCACATTAAACATCTTTAATTCATCACCCGAAGCTGTGTAGATGATTTCGCCTGAGGTCAAAACCCCATCCACATCCATCAAAATCAATTTAATTTGTGATAATTTCTGTTTCATGCGACTCATTCGTTTTTTTAACTTTCCTAAATTTTAGCTGACTCCGTCTCACTACCACACATTGAAACCAGTTTTATTTTAGCCATTTTTTGATGGTAATTCAACTATTGAAAAAATTTATGATAGCTTTACAAAACTGAGGCAGATCATCCGGACGTCTGCTGGAAATCATATTTCGATCCACCACCACCGGTTGGTCCACCCATTTAGCACCGGCATTTTCCAGATCATCTTTAATGCCCGGCGTTGAAGTACAGGTAAAGCCTTTCACCACTCCGGCAGAAATGGCAATCCATCCCCCATGGCAGATGTGCGCCAATAACTTTCCCCGATTAAAGATTTCACGCGTGATGTGTTTTACCTTTTCCGATCGTCTTAATTTGTCAGGTGCAAAGCCACCGGAGAGAATCAAACCGTCAAAATCTTCAAAATTAACATCATCAATGGTGGTTTCGGCTTTACAGGGATAACCATTTTTACCTTTGTAAACCTTACCTTTTACCGGCCCGGCGACAACTACCCTGGCTCCGGCTTCAATCAGGCGTAATTTGGGGTACCAGAGTTCCAGGTCTTCGTACAAATCTTCTACAAAAAACAAAATACGTTTACCTTTAATGGACATGAATGTCCTCCTAAACTTAAAAGGTTGAAGTTAATCGCCTGCTAAAGCTTTTTTACGATCGATGGCGTCACAAGTGAATTTGTAAATCAATAACAACAAAAAGGCAAAAAAGCCCACTGCGGCATAAAAGTACCAGATGTAGTGAGCATGCTGGTAAGCGGTCGTCATCTGCTCAGGGCTTAATGTTCTTGGATCCGGACAGTATTTGTCCAGAAGGTAGCCACTGGAAACAAAGGCAAACAGATTGGCAAAAAAGGTGGTTAAATGAGAATAACCCAGGTAAAGGCCTTCTTCGCCTTTTGGCGCCTGTTTGGAAGCGTATTCCAGAAATCTTGGCGAAAGAAAGGTCTCGGCCAGCCCCTGCAGGGCAATACCCAAAATTAAGGCGACTGTTATGGGATGCAGACTAAACTGGCCCCATATGGTTACCTGATCTCCGGCAATGGAAGCCAGAATGGGACTTAAAGAAATCGTTAAAGCGGAAAAGGGAATGATTAACAGCGCAATGCCAATGGAACTGACCGGTGAAATTTTGCGCACCAGATGGGTCACCGGTACCACCAGTAACACCACAACAAAAGGGTTAATGTTGGCCAGCCATTCAGGGGA
>CAYNLJ010000159.1:0-1913 GCA_964398005.1 uncultured Caldithrix sp.
CGAGTTACGGTCGACACAACGCCGCACTCCAAAATTGGACAAGGCATGCCTTGCCGCTGACATCAACTCTTACACTCTTCAACTCTGAACTCTTAACCATTTTGAGCCTTCGGCTCAATGCATCGAGACAGTCGATGCACTCCAAAAACGTTTAGGCTGTGGTTTCGAATTTCATGCTCCTGAGAAGGTAAAAGCTGATTACCATGCTTAAATCAATCGGTAGGATGAGGCAAAAAGCCATCAGGTTTTGCTGGTCAAATGAAGGCAGAAGAATCTTAAGAATAATAAGCACCAGGGCGCCTAAAAATTGCAATAACCACAGGTATTTTAAGGAACGCCAGGCCCAGTTTTTTTCACGCGCCAGAAAAATAGCGCAGACCGCAATGGCCAGTGAAAGCGGATGTGCCAGAAAGAGGTTCTCATTTCCAAAAGTGACATCGTGTTCGGTAAAAAACATCAGGAAAAATAATACGCTGCCAATCAAACCGAAAAATAGTCCGATTAAAAAGTTGTACAGGCTAAAAATTAAAGTGAACCAGCGGAAAGGCCTGCGTGATTGGCGCCAGGCAGTGAACAGAATGGCCGCACTCAGGACAAGTGCAAAAATCAATGTTGGCCATTCGTCATGTGGCACTGTCTCTGGCACTGGTGGACGTTCTGCCTTGAACCAGTACGTGGGAGTGCCTGCTAATGCCTGGGAATGGCCCGTGCTGTCGGTGAAGGTCACCTGTTGCACATATTCTTCCAGAATATCCGGCAAAAACATCTCATCCCATTTTTTAATCGGCTGGTCAATGGCATCACTCATCCAGAACATCAACAGCCATTCCAGCGGAAGATTGCGTGACGTGTAGCGTTTTGTGAGGTCACGCAATGTCAGGGAAGCAGGAATATCCATGGCCTTATGAAATTGTCCATCCACAGCCTGATCAATCAGGTCTCGTAAGCGGGTAGCGCAATTGTCATAATAATGATGGTAAAGGTATTTTTTATTTTGCGGTAACACATTCCATT
Source organism: uncultured Caldithrix sp. (assembly GCA_964398005.1). GTDB lineage: Bacteria > Calditrichota > Calditrichia > Calditrichales > Calditrichaceae > Caldithrix. The sequence goes on from CAYNLJ010000159.1 coordinate 1,015, forward strand.
CCAGTTTAGCAGCTAATTGTTCCCGCTTATTAATGGGAATGTTTAGTTTAAGCAACCGGATACTACGATTTTCATTCCGGTAATAATTAAAATAGGAATTTACTGAGGCACGGCCCACTTCAAATATTAATCGTCCTTTAATAAACCGGAGTAAAAAGCCGTTGTCAAAGGAATAGAGGCCGTAATTGTAAATGGCCGATTGCTGCAACAGTGTGTCTTCAACAATGATGGCGATGTGCCCCCAGTAAGAGGGAATATCATCACCCGGCCCAAAGGTGACCAGGTAAAACTGAAGATTTTGAGCCTTACTCTGTCCATGAGCCCAGGGCATTGGTGCGGCAATGGTTAAATGAAAGCCCAGCAACATTAGCCAGAATATCTTCATCCATTTCATATATTCTACTTCCTGAAAAATTTTAAAACCGGAAGTTAAAGGGCAGAAGCATATGGTGCAAGCATCATTGAATTTGGAGTGGGAAAAAGAATTTATTTGAGTGCGTAACTCATGAAACCTGGCAAGAATTTAAGTTTAATCACCAGCGAAAGACGCAGAATGTTTTTTAAATTACTATCCCTGTGAAAAAGAAAAATCAACACAAATAGATATTTTTAAGTCTATTTACCCAATCAGCCGTTCGCCACATTTTTTTCTACGAAAAATCGAGCCATGGATTGAAAGAGCAAAACCATTACGACGTCAGCAATTTCCTGATAGCTGCTTCGTTGCGGGCACCAACAATAAAAGACTGAATTTTATTGTCTTTTACCAGCACCAGAGAAGGTGTACCCATCACCCCGAACTTTTTTCCGGTTTCCATATCATTAGCCAGATTGACCTTTAAGATGTTGTCAAATTCCTTTTGCAACCGGTCGATTACGGGAGTCATCACTTTGCAGGC
>CAYNLJ010000159.1:2013-5396 GCA_964398005.1 uncultured Caldithrix sp.
CCCAGACCATAACCGGTCATTAAAAAGGGATTACTGGTAATCGGGCAGCTGTTACCCACACAACCGATGAAATAGTAATAGGCAAAGCCTGCAGCCATGCCCAGCACTGAAAAGAGGACTAATTTTTTCCACTTCAAATTTTTAAACAAGATCTTCTCCTTCATTTGGCTTTGTTTCCATCAATCAACGCATTTAGTTCTAAAATAATTTCGGTCATGCGATCCTGCATGCCTTTTTCTTCAATGCGTTCTTTAAGCGTACCCCAGACCGGTTCGCCACAGATCATGCACTGAATGCCCATCTCCTGCATTGGCTTAATAAGTTGCGGGTATTCTTCGACAATTTCTTCTATTGTCATTTCAGGTTCGATTTTGGCCATTTTTTATCTCCTTGATTCATTAACGTCTTTTTTAGATGCAAATGGAGTAGCAAAGGGGCAAAAAAATCGAACATTTTCCAGAAAAAGACTCTTTGCTTATGGAGAATTGTGTTGATCAAATTTTTAAAGATTTAGTGTTTGACTTTTTATACACCTGTCTGAATTTGTTTAACCATTTCAGCCGGTTTTAGTCTTGGGGCATGAGCAAAAGTCACTAAAATCAACAAAAAATCCTAAAGTGAAATTGGCACTAAATTTGAAGAACGGTTAACAAAAACGGAGGAGGGAATAATGAGTCAGCATCTAAGTTTCAGAAGAATCTTTTTTCTGTCAGGTCTGATTGCAGGCCTTATCCTTCTTTTTAAAGTTTCATCGGCCCAGCCCGGGATGCGTTTGGAACCCCCTACCCCAAACAGGTTGGACACCCTCACCATCATTCATGTAAACGATACCCATTCCAACCTGATGCCTTTTGCTGCGGGCAGGAAAGGTGGACTTGCCAGGGCAGCAACGATAATTTCCCGGTGGAAAATGGACGCTTCCAAGCCCGTTCTGGTACACTGCGGGGACCTGATGGTAGGTACGTTGATGTTTAATCAATATTTTGGAGTGCCAGAGCTTCAGATATTAAATCAACTGGGATTTGATGCGTTCCTTTTAGGAAACCATGAATTTGACGTTGGGGCAGCTCAACTGGGAGAAATTCTAAAGTCTGCCCGGTTGGACTCCCATTTAAAAATTCTTTGCAGCAATCTACGAAATTTAAATGGAGTAGCACCCTTAGATTCTCTGGTACATTCGCATCTGATTTTAAAACGGGGACATCTGCAGATTGGCCTTTTAGGATTGACCACGCCGAATGCCAACCTGGAGAGCAATCCTGCCCCGCTGTTCATCGATACCAGCCTGGTGGTCGTAGCACAGCGGGAAATCAAGAGTCTGAAGGAAGCCGGTTGTCAGGTGATCATCATGCTTTCGCATCTGGGATTACCACTGGATCGTCAATTGGCTACCTTTCTTTCCGGAGTGGATGCAATTGTTGGAGGGCATTCACATGATGTATTAAAACAACCATTGGTGATAAATGGCATTCCTGTTGTGCAGGCCGGAGAATTTTACCGTTACGTGGGACGATTGCGGTTGTTGTACGATGGCCGGCACACTCAAGTATTGGACTATAAACTGAAAGAAATTGATGAAACGGTACCTGAAGTACCCGGGATAGCCGAAGAAATTTCCCGATTGAAAAGTGGAGTAGTGAGCGCTTATTCAGAGTTGCTGGGCCATCCCTATCACCCCCTTGCCCGGAATAGGAAGCATTTGTCGCATCAGCCTCAGTTTCCCGAGCATCTGCAGTCGTCGGCCGGTCGCCTGGTAACAGCCGCACTTCATGCTTATGTGCCCGAAGCCGATTGTGCCCTTGAACCAGCCGGGCACATCGTTGAAGACCTTTATCCCGGAGAAGTAACCCCGGCCGACCTGTTCCGTATTTATCCCTATGGTTTTAGTCCCAATGACCATCTGGGCTTTCGAATAGCCACTCTGCAACTCCGTGGTAAGGAACTGGTTGGAGTAATGGAGGCGCTGAACCGTTACATTGATCCCACCACCGGTCAGTTCGATTATCTGATTCAAGCGCATGGATTGACATTTAAGTTGCTTGAAGGACCGGAAGGATTAGTCCTGAAAGAACCTTTAATCAATGATAAACCTATTCATCCGGATTCTCTCTACACTATTGTCACCAGCAGTCGTACAGTCGATTATTTGCAAAATTTGTTTGGTATTAAACCCCGCAATCTGCGCATCTATCCTATATCGGTGGTGCAGGTGATAAATGAATTTGTAAAAAACAATGGATTAGATAAATTTTAATGGTTCATTAACAGGGTTAATTAAAATGAATCATAAGCTGTACTTCCAAACAGTTACACTGATTTTGCCGATCATTTTTTCGATCACATCCAATGGCTGGGCACAGCAAAAACCGGACACCAGTTACAGTCTGAGTCTGTTTCCCATATTGATGTATGATTCCGATATCGGTTTCGGCTTTGGAGGTAAAGGTGTTTTAAAAAATTATTTCAGGCATCAGGAATCACTGGATTTGATTCTCTTTGCCAGTAGTAAAGGTGAACAGTGGTATGCCTTCCAGTTTTCTCAACCGGATTATGAATGGCGCCAGGGAAAAGTTTACCAGTACGCATTGGATGTTAAAATTGAGTGGGATAAACGGTTAAAGAGTAATTTCTTTGGCATCGGGAATGAAAGCAGGGATAATGATTTTCAGTTTCCTAAGGAATTTTTCAAGCTGGAAAGCACATTAGGCCATGCCTTTACGCCCAGGCTAATCGTGGAATTAGGGTACCGTTTTACATTTTACAGCGTGTACCATTTCGATTGGGCCTGGGGCACCTTAACACCAGAAACTCCCGGGATAGGTGAAAATCAGGTTTCACAAATGCAGCTTAATGTCCGTTACGATACTCGTGACAGCCAGATTCATCCACATCGTGGCATGTATTTAATGTGCAGTGGCGCAAGTTCGTTACAGGAACTGGGCAGTGACTGGAACTTTATCCGCTATCGCCTGGAATGGAGTGCCTATCGGATGTTATGGGGGCAGGAACACCTGCTGGCGTTGCGCTGTTGGCTACAACAGATAAATGGTACAGCACCTTATCATGAACTGAGTAAACTGGGGGATAGCTGGACAGCCCGTGGCTACAAGGCAGATCGCTTTTTGGATCGTGCCATGACTTTGACGACTTTGGAATATCGTTTTCCGCTTTACAAGGCTTTGGGAGGAGTGCTGTTTGTGGATGCCGGGCGCGTGATGCCCAGGCTAACAGAATTCAGCTTTAAGAACTGGCATTATAACTGGGGCTGGGGCCTGCGTTATTATCTGACCAACTTCGTGGTCCGTTTTGACATGGGGATTAGCGAGGAAGGCAGTCGCATCTTCTTTAACTTTGGACACGTCTTTTGAATTTAAACAGCAAAT
>CAYNLJ010000160.1:0-5387 GCA_964398005.1 uncultured Caldithrix sp.
GTGATGCAAATAGAACCGCTGCCCATGCCAACCTTAACTGCCCGGGCGCCATTCTCAACCAAAAAATCAAATCCTTCTTCGGTGATGATGTTGCCACCCATTACCGGAATGTGCGGGTAATGTTCCCGCACCCATTGTAAGGTTCTTTGCTGAAATACCGAATGACCGTCCGAAGAATCAATGGCCAGAAAATCAACGCCGGCTTCCACAAGAGCCGGTACACGTTCCATGTAATCGTGCGTATTAATGGCCGCACTGGCAAAATAGCGTTTGTGTTCGTCTAAAATTTCATTGGGATTGTCTAAATGATTACGAATGTCTTTGCGGAATACCAGGTACAACAGGCGGTCTTCTTCATCCACGATGGGTAAAACCGACTGGTGCGTTTCTCTCAACAAGGTATTGGCTTCTTTAATATTTTCGATGTTCACGCCAACGGTAAGTTGCTTGCGGGGGATCATGCGATCTTTTACTTTTAGATCGCCATGTGGTTTCACATCGTAATCATTTTTGGTGATAATGCCCAGCAGATGTTTTTGTTCATCTACCACAGGGAAAGTATTGTAACCACGCTGGCGGGTTAATTCAAACAAATCACGAATCAGCATATCCGGCAAAACGGTTTCCGGGGGCACAAAACCGGCCTTATAGCGCTTAATTTTGCGAATCATTTCGGCCTGGCTTTCGATGGGTTGTGAACAATAAATGAAGGCCGTACCCCCCATCTTAGCCAGTTCAATCGCCATTTCCACACCGGAAACAGATTGCATGGCAGCGGCCACTACCGGAACATTTAAATAATACTTTGAATTCTCTTCCTCCCAATAGGCCATGGGGGTTCGCAGTGAAATATTGTGGATGAGCGTTTCTTCAGTAGTCAGGCCGGGCAATAAACGAAATTCCATCAACGTGCGTGATGGTTCATAATGAATTTTTTTTGGCATAAGCAATCCTGATTTTTGTTCCTCTCGGCTGCCCGAATTATACAAAATTAAATGGAATTTTTAAAATAAAAATTTTAGCGAAAATTTAAAATCTTATTGTACAGAACAACATGATGAGTGACTCGTAAAATTTTGGATGTGGCTGTGCAGAGTTAGCTTAATTTGCCTGCCCCTCATTATCCAGAAAAATTTCAGAATCCAGGACGGCTTCATCATTAACAGATAAAAATTTGATGTCTGTCAGATAATTTTCCAGCGAGAAAAGTGGTAGAGGGTGTTCCGTTGTCTGTAGTAAATTCTCAAAAAACTTTCTACTGAAATAGATCGGACGGCCATAATGTCCATGGAATTGAGGTACGACCAGTTTGTCCGGAAACTTCTGGGCCATGGCATAAATCGAACGGAGGGTTTCAATTTTTATTTTCTGGTCTTCAATAAAAGCAAGAATAAAACCAAAAACATCATCAGGAATTTTTTGCAGTGCAAATCGTAGGGCACCGATCTCGCCCAATTCCGGTTCCGGGCTTTGGTAGCAGTAAAACGAGTCATGCTTTACTTTCTCACAAATAAAAAAAGGATCCGTTCCCGTAATGACCATAATCGGTTCACACTCGGTAGCTTCTAATTTTTCGATTAAAACATCAAACTGATCTAATTGTTCTGGGGTAATAATGCTCTTTTCCTGAACAGAGGTCTTTTCAAAATCCTGCGCTAAAATAATGCCGGCTATTTTGTACATGGTGCACTTTCTCAGATTGATGGCTTCTTTCGGATAAGTCAAATTTCCTGTTTGTGGCGGGCAATTTGTCCGGTAATCAGATAAATGACATCTTCAGCAATGTTAGTTGCCAAATCAGCAATTCTTTCCAGGTAGCGTGATAAGGAAAGGTAATTTAAATAAATTCGGGTATTGTCAGGATTTGCAGAAATGAGTTCGCTCAGTTGGTTAAAGTTTTCCCGATGCATCTCATCCACCTGATCGTCCATAGCACATACCTCTTTGGACGCTTCTTCTGACATGTTAATCAGAGCATCCATACTATTTCTTAACATGTTTTGTGTTAACTCGGCCATGCGCTGTAAATCAAATGGTTGTGGAATATCAGAATCATGGGAAAAATCAATAGCTCTTTGTGCAATATTTGAAGCCAGGTCGCCAACTCGTTCCAAATCATTATTGATTTTTAAAATGGCAACAATGTAACGCAGATCGATGGCCACCGGTTGGTGCAGGGCTAAAATTTTCAGACATTCTTCTTCAATGTCCACTTCCATCAAATCAATTTCGTTATCCCGTTTGACCACCTGTTCGGCCAAAGCACGGTCACCGGCCTGTACAGATTTAATGGCATCGAAGACCATTTCTTCTACGGAGGCACTTAGTGTTAGCAATTTCTTTTTTACGTTTTCAATATCACGTGCTAAATGAACACTCATTGGCATTTTCCCATTGAATTTAATTCCATGGAAATTTAAAAAGATTTTAATGGATTTCCTAATTATTTAAAATTAGAGCCAATGGGTAGAAATAAAAAATGCCCTAAAAAACAGGGCATTTTAATTTTACGTCAGACAGTTCTGACAGAGAACTTATTTCATTGTTCTTTAATGTAAAGATTAATTATTCCATTTTTTGTCCAGGAGATGGTCAACACTAAATTTCCCGGCACCGCTGATTACCAGGCTAAACAGCATCAGCAGATAGTAAAAGGGAATCTCAAAGCCATTGTTGCCGGCCGCAAAACCATTACCAATATGTACGGTAAAAATAGCCACCAACATCACAAACATTAATGGTAAGGAGATTATTCGTGTCCCCAGCCCCAACAACAGAAGGATTGACCCGGAAAATTCCGTAATCCCGGAAAGATAAGCATTCAGTGTGGGAAATGGATAATTCATGCTGGCAAACCATTGAGAAATCGCATCGATGTTACCCAGTTTTTTGGTAGCAGGTTCGAAAAAACCATAGCTTAAAACAAGTCTGAATAATAGTGGTGGCAGGTCTCTCAATTTTTCCGCAAAATTTTTGTACTTTAAATACAAGGTTTTCATTTTAATTTCCTTTCTACTCAGGAGGAAAATCCTAAAACGGCACCCTGTAACAACATGTCATTAAAAAAGGGCAACAGGATCGAAACCATTGTCTCTTTGCTGGTATCGGGTAAAATTTTTACCATATTTTGGATCAGCTGATGTCCGCTTTGCGGCGTTTTAGCCAATTCCTGCCAGACAAAGGCCAACAGGGGATTGATTTCTACAAATTTGACGGCTCCGCTTGTCTGTTCACGAAACGTTAAAATAAAATATTGAGCCTGATGATTTACAGCTTCATCCGCAGGCATTTTATGAACCGGGTACTCCAATTCCAGAATCTGATGATCCGGATTGACAATAATGGTTTCTTCCAAGAAATCACCTTCATCCCTGAATTTGGGAGTAATACCATCGGGCATGGTAAACAACTCAATTTCAATCCATTCAAAGAACAGAAGATCATCAAGATAGGGTCGATGGAATTTTGCGGCAAAATCTTCGTTGGCTACAAATTCGTAAAATTCAAAGGGCATTTTCCAGATGAATGGTGATTGAGGCCTTGCCTTTAACATAAATGTCTCTACCAGTTCTGCCCACTCCTCGTCAGTTAAAACTTCCACTGTAATCGGGAAGGCTTTGGACAAGGTTTCTTCAAATACATTCCGTATCAGACGTCGGTAATGAAGCATTCGATCCGGCTTAATGCCGGGAATGTTGATTTTTGCATCAGACCGCACAAAGTCGTGCATTTTGGTCATCAGCTGACGCGTTTCAACCGTTAACAACATTTTTTGTCTCCCAGGTTTTGTCCATGATAGATGTGAGTTGGTTTAACTCCACTTGTAATTCATCAATCTCAGGAATGTTGAAATCACGTTCCAAAAGTACAGGAACCGGCGGCAGCTGTTTGATTGTCCAGCCGAACAAATCGTACACAGGATCAATGATTGGTTGTCCATGGGTATCAATAATTAAATCAGGACTGACCTTTTCATGTCCGGCCATGTGTAAATTACTGACACGTTCCAGGGGTAAACTTAGAATAAACTCTTTGGCATCATATTGATGATTAAAGGCATTTACATAAACATTGTTTACGTCCAGTAAAAGATGGCAATCAGCCTCTTCCACAATTGAAGAGATAAAGGTGGCTTCATCCATTTCGGGATCTGCTGTGGTGTAATAACTTACGTTTTCAATAGCAATCTTGCGTTCCAGAAAGTCCTGGACCTGCCTGATGCGTTCCGCCACATGTTTAATGGCATCTTCTCTGAAAGGTACGGGTAAGAGGTCATAAAAATGCGCGTTCTGGCATTTACTGAAGCTCAGATGTTCAGAATAGTGTAAAACAGGAAATTCATGAAAAAATTGCTTTAATTGTTTCAGAAACTGCCAGTCTAAAGGTTCCGGACTTCCCAGAGAAAGAGACAAGCCATGGCAAACGATTGGGTATTCCTGGACGACCTTTTCCAACTGTTTACGCCAGAAGCCGCCCATGCCCATCCAGTTTTCCGGGGCAAATTCCACAAAGGCTGGTTTATTTGTTTGCAAACTCACCAGTTCGTGGGTTAAATCTCTTCTTAATCCTAATCCTGCGCCGTTAAACATTTTTTCTCCAAAGTTAAAATTAAGGCCGGCATTGAACCGGCCTGATGAATTTTCTGACAATGGGTTAGTTACCACATTTGCCTTCGCCACATTTGGCTTCCGAAGTTTTTGAATCTGCTTTTTTAGCTGCGTCTTTCACAGTTTTAGCATCTTTGGCTTTGGTTTTTTCACCACACTTACCTTCGCCGCATTTACCTTCACCACATTTGGCTTCACCTGTTTTAGATTCAACCTTTTTGGCAGCCGATTCTTTAACAGATTTGGCATCTTTTACCTTGGCGTCCTTCTTCTCACCACCGCATTTACCTTCGCCACATTTGGCTTCAGTTGTTTTGCTGTCTTTGGAAGTTTTAGAAGTTTTGGCTCCGCAATTTAATTCTGCCGGTTTCTGCAGTGAATTAATAGTGCTTAAAGCTTCTCTTACTTCAGCACCAGAACCCATTACCGAATAGGTAGCAGCATTGGCCTGAGCGGCCTGCCCACCAAAACTGGCCATGGCTCCCATTAATACGGTTCCAGATGCAAACTTGATCATTCTCTTTGATCTGCTCTGTTTCTTTGTTGACTTACTCATGATAAATTCTCCTTAGTTGTTTTGTGTTGTAATTTTTTAAATCTGATCTATCAAACAGGATAAGGCTAAAACAAATTCCTGAATTTTAATAAAAAATGCAGATTTACAAGAAAGTTTAATATTTTGTTACAATTTTGTGATAACTAGAAGCCCGTTTTTATGACTTAATTTACTGTTTTTAATATCATTAGATCGATTAAAAAATATTATAGTCACAAACTGCT
>CAYNLJ010000161.1:0-5322 GCA_964398005.1 uncultured Caldithrix sp.
CATTAAATCTCAGTTCACTCACGAAGTGCAGCCTCCTTTAAAATAGCTACTTCGTCAAATGGGTGCTTTACTCCGTTCACATCCTGGTACATTTCGTGCCCTTTGCCGGCCACCAGAATCACATCACCGGGTTTGGCCTGCTTTACCGCCTGTTCAATGGCTTTGCGCCGGTCCACTTCTACCTGACACTTTTCCGGTTGTTCAATACCCTCAAGAATGTCATCAATGATTTTTTGTGGATCTTCACTGCGTGGGTTGTCCGAGGTGACGATCACAACATCGGCCTGCGATTCAGCCACACGGCCCATCATGGGACGTTTGCCACGGTCGCGGTCGCCTCCAGCGCCAAAAACAACAATCAACTGACCCCGGGTTAAAGGCCGTAAACTACGCAGAGCTTTGTCCAGTGAATCCGGTGTATGAGCATAATCGATAAAAGCCTGAACGTCCGGTTTCACCTCATAGGCTTCCATACGTCCGGGCACACGTTGTAAAGCTTCTACTCCTCTTTTAATAACTTCCAATTTAATACCCAAAGCCAGACCCGTACTTACTGCAGCTAAAATATTTTGCACATTAAACTGACCCCGTAAGGGTGAATGAATTTCCAATAGCCCAAAGGGTGTTTGCAACTTTAAATCAATGCCATTAATGTCCAGCTGCTGCCGAACGACAGAGACATCGGCTGACTCGTTCTGGCTAAAGGTAATTACCGGTTGTTCAATGCGATCGACCGCTTTTTTTACCCAGGGATCATCTACATTAATCACAGCCGTTCCCTCAGGCTGCAAAAGTGAAAACAGTTTCATCTTTGTTTCAAAATAGCTGGCCATCGTTTTGTGGAAATCCAGGTGATCACGCGACAAGTTGGTAAATAAAGCCGCCTTAAAGCGCAGACCATCCACACGATTTAAGGCCAGAGCATGAGAAGAAACTTCCAGAACCGCAGCTTTAAAATTTTGTTTGTACATTTCATAAAGCATTCGGCACACGTCCACTGATTCCGGCGTGGTGTTCCAGGCGTCGATTTTGTTTTGACCAACGATGTACTGGATCGTGCCAATTACGCCGGCCTGCTTACCATCCTGATTGAGAATCGACTGTACCAGGTAGCTGCTGGTTGTTTTACCGTTGGTACCGGTAATACCTACCAGGGTCAAGGCATCAATTTCCGGACGGTAAAAATTAGCAGCCAGCGCGGGCAGCAGCATTCTTGAATTTTGGACCTGAATCTGGGGAATTTTCAACCCGGGATTTTGTTCTTCAACAACGGCGCAAACGGCGCCCTTTTTAGCAGCCATAGCCAAATATTTATGCCCATCGGTCTTAAAACCTTTAATTGCTACGAACAGATTACCCGCTTCTACCTTTCGCGAATCGTATTGCAAACCGGTCAGTTCAAGTCCGGCCAATTTTTCAGGCAACTGAACCGGCAATCCATTAAACAACTCCGATAGCGTTCTGGTACGTACCTGATTCAAAGATGCATCTCCACTCTTTTGCTATTTTTTAAGTTTTGCAAAACTTTAACCACCATTCCTTAAAATTCAAACCATTAATCCTTAAACCACTCAACTTCATTTTTGTTTAAGGATTCACACAGGTTAATACTAACCGGGCTTTCTTTTTAACGATTGTGCCCGGTTTAAGGTTTTGCTTGTAAACAATCCCAGCAGGATCGCCATTTATTTTTAGATCAATTTTACTTAAGTCCAGCAAAGTCAGTGCTTCGCGCAGAGTTAAGCCGTTTAAACGTGGTATTACGGATTTTTGATTGATCTGATCCCCCAGTTCCAGAATACATTCATCGTCTTTAAAATATGACTTCAGAACATACGCACCTTCGCCTTCAAAATCATAATCAATATCTTTTGCCTCTAAGAGGTGAACCGCTGATGCTTTGTCCCAACCGGCCAAATCAGGCAATTCCTGATTGCGCTGTACAAATAAATGTTCCTGCAGGGTCTCGTTTTTGTCGGGCGTGCCCGGTTGAAGATTCAAAATCCTGCTTAAAATACGTTTAAAAACCGGAGCCGCCACCTGACCACCATAAAAATAGGTTTTAGGTTCATCCATGACCACAACACAAACATATCTGGGATCTTCAAAAGGCGCAAAGCCGGCAAAGGAAGCCGTGTACTTCCGGCTAAAATACCCGCCTTCAGGATTCACCTTTTTGGCAGTTCCTGTTTTACCCCCTACCTTCACACCGTTAATTTTAGCTTTTACTCCTGTTCCGTTTTCAACAACTTCCAGTAAAAATTCTTTAATCTTTCGGCTAACCGATTGAGAAATCACACGACGCACAACCTGTGGTTTGTGTTCCAGCACGGTTTTTCCGTCCGGCGTCGTAATCTTTTCAATCACAAAGGGCCTGTACAGTTTGCCACCATTTACCAGGGCCGAGTAGGCCGATGCCAGTTGCACTGCGGTCACACTAATACCATAGCCAATAGATACCGAAGCTTTGGTGATCGCCGACCAGCTTCTGGGTTGTTCTAAAAGACCGGCAGATTCTCCCATTAAATCAATGCCTGTTTCACTGCCAAAGCCAAAACTCTTTAAAAATCGGAATAAGGTATTGGCCGGCAGATTCTCGGTCAGCTTAATCATGCCGATATTTGATGAATGACTGATTACGTTTTTAAAGGTCATCCAGGCATGGGGTTTTGAGTCTGTAAACACACTGCGGTAATAACGAAATCGTCCGTTTTCACAGAACACCAGGTCCTGTGGTTTGCGCAGCCTGGTTTGTAACAGAACCGCAGCGGCAAAGCTTTTCATGGTGGAACCCGGTTCAAACACATCGGTAATCGCCCGGTTGCGTTTGTTAAAAGCCGGATATTTGGCCTGCCGATTAGGATCAAACGAAGGATAATTGGCCATAGCCAAAATACGACCGCTTTGCGGATCCATGACCACACACATCCCGGCCCTGGCTCTGGCTTGTTCAACACCTTCCCTTAATTCTTCTTCCACTACAGTTTGAATGTTTTTATCAATGGTTAAATAAAGATGATTACCGTCTTTAGGCGTTTTGATTTGAAATTCCGGATTGTAAAACAGACGCCCGCCCGGTGAATATTGCAGAATAGCCTGACCGTCTTCTCCCTTTAATTGATCATCGTATTGTAATTCAAGACCGGCCAGCCCCCGATCATCAGGATCAGTAAAACCAATTAACTGAGCGGCATATTCGCCGTACAGGTAGCTTCTTCTAAAAACCGGGATTTTAATAATCCCCGGATCATCCAGTTCCAGAATGGGTGCAATTTCTTCACGGGTTCTTTTACGGGCCAAAAAGACAAAACGACTTTTTTGATTCAGCCGTCTGAGAAAAACGCTTTCTTTTTCGTGAAAAATCCGCGAGCACAATTCAGCCACCCTACGCTTGTTCTTTACCAATTGCGGATCGGCTGCCAGATCGTAGTGAATCGTGTTTGTAACCAGTCGGTTGCCTGCCCAGTCAAAAATGATTCCCCGTTGTGCATGCAATTTAATTTTACGATAGTACTGGCTATCTGCCATGGATTCAAAGTAATCATGCAAATGCACCTGTAAACGGAAAAAGTTGGCCATGAGAGCCAACCAAAAAATCGTCACCCCGATTATTAAAAGATGCCATCTGTACTTCATTAGCTTCCAACTAAATTTTTATTTGATCCCCGCCATCTGGTATTCTTTGGTTTTGGTGTTTTGTTGCCGGGCAAATTTTTCTTTAATTTCGTTTACCTTTTTAAAATCCTCCAACCGGATGGAAAGTACCGGTTCAGGATCCGTGATTAAACCCAATTTTTCCTCGGCAATACGACTGACACGATCGATGTTCTTTAACCGGTTTACTTCAGCAACCATGCGTTCCCTTTCGCTAAGCAGTTGATTGCGTTTAACCTCCAACAACCGCACGTCACGCATCAGCAAATCCACCTTAAAGTGAATCATCAACTTCAGTCCCAGCATCATCACCAAACCAAAAAGTAAAAGGACACGAACAAACCAGGTGGTTACATTGGTTTTTATTTTTCTGGTCATAACTTCTCCCCTACTCTCATTTTTGCGCTTCTTGCTCTTGGATTTTTTATGACTTCCTGCTCATCCGGCCGAATGAGCCAGGGTTTTAATCGCTTCATTACCGGTTTACGTCCACAAACACACTCCGGTAATTCGGGCGGACAAATACAGGGATTTTCCTGTTCCCTTAAAAATTGCTTTACCAAACGATCTTCCAGAGAATGGTAACTAATAACAACAAGTCTGCCACCTCGTTTTAACTTTGTTACAGCCACTTCCAAAGCTTTAGCTAATAAATCCAGTTCCTGATTCACCTCAATGCGCAATGCCTGAAAAATTCGGGCATACGATTTTTTAATGTGCTTTCGGCCAACACAACGGTCAATCAATTTTAACAACTGGCCACTGTTGACAATAGGCGTCACTTCCCGTTCCTTCACAATTTGCCTGGCAATGCAGGCCGCCCGTGCTTCTTCTCCATATTGACGAAAAATCTGCACCAACGCACGGTAATCGTAACTATTTAAAATATCAGCCGCCGTAAGTTGTTGCCGGGATGTATCCATGCGCATATCCAGAGGGACATCGCTCCGGAACGTAAACCCACGATCTTCCTGATCCACCTGGTAACTGGAGATACCCAGATCCAGTAACACTCCGTCCAACTTTTCTGCCTTGGCCAGTTGCATGGCTGCTTCCATTTCCGTAAACACTCCATGGTAAAACACAACATTTTTAAAGCGGGCTAAACGTTTTTGACTAAACGCCAGTGCATCAGGGTCTCGGTCCATGCCAATGTACAGCGCATCAGCTTGCAATATCTTCAGGATGTACTCTGCATGCCCGCCTCCGCCAAGGGTGCCATCCAGATAAACACCACTCGGGTCAGTAACCAGGTAATGGCAAACCTGTTCCGCTAAAACTGGAACATGGTAGTCTGAATTACTCACTGTTGTCAAAAATCTTGCTTTTTTGTTGCATCAGTCGAGCCAGTTCCGTCAGGCTCTTGGCTGATCTATGTTCTTCGTAAATCCTTGGATTCCAGATTTCAAATTTTTCCAGCGTTCCTATCAGCAATAACTCTTTACTCTCTTTGTCGATTTGAGCCATTTTTAAAATACGATCCGGAATCATTACCCTGCCTTGCCCATCCATGGTTGCGTAGTGAGCCACTCCGACAAATTGACGAACAAATTCGCGAGCATCATCATCAAGGGGGTTTAATGCGCGAAGTTTTTTAGTGAGCTTTTGCCATTCATTATAAGGATAGGCGTAAACGTTTTTCATTTCAAAACCAGGCACAAACACAAT
>CAYNLJ010000162.1:0-5303 GCA_964398005.1 uncultured Caldithrix sp.
ACGCGCAAACTCCAGCACGGTCAGCTCCTGCGGATTGCCAATGTTGACCGGCCCCTCTAGACAAATTAAAAATAAACAATTACGCAGTATGGGAGCAGATATTGAGTGCGAAAACTGTGCACATTGGCACAGAAAATCGCAAAAATAATGCGCTAAATTAATTCCAATTTAGATTAAGAAACTGGTAAAAACAGATTTAGTGGGAATATTATTCACACCAAATTCGTATTATTGAGCAGTAATTGAAATTAAGGAAATGTTTTGAAAATTTTCCTGTCTATTATCACCGTTTTTTTCTTGTATTCCTGTGGCGAACATCCGCCGCATTCCAATCCGCTTGATCCTGAAAATCACAATGGATTCTCTATTTCCGGACGGATTATGACCTATTATCAGCCCCGCAAACCCATTAGCGGCATTCTTGTTAAAATAAAAAATACTTCGCATGTTACCATTTCCGATGAAAATGGCTATTATCAGTTTCAAAATCTAACCACGGATTCCGTCTGCATTGTTTGCCAGTCGAATAATTATTTAAGAGACTCAATAAGAGTGGATGTAAATGGTAATAAAACGGTTGATTTTTATCTGGACGGTTTACCCCGATTTAGGGAAATTTCTTTAACCAGCCATAAACGGTCGCATTGGTTCCCACTGATTGATGAATATTTTGTTAATATCGAAACGGAAGTCGATGATATTGATGGAATCAGCGACATTCAATCGGTGGTTTGCTTAGTTCCAAAGTTAAATTTTAGCGACACGTTGCAACCAACCATTGAAAAGGGCAGATTTGGTCGTTTGATGACTGGAGAGGAAATGCCTTTTAAAAGTGTTCATGAACTTCTCGGACATAAAATATTTTTTGAAGTCCGAGACGATTTTGGAGCTAACGTTGTTTCGGAACCGGAGTTCATAACTCGAATTATTGAATTTACACCTATTATTCTGGAACCCGTGAATTACCCGACTATTGCCGGAGACTCTGTCATATTTACCTGGCAGCCGGTTCAGTTGCCATTTTCTTTTTCTCTCAATATTGAGCTTTTTCAAATTAGTTTGGGAGTGCCGGTTAAAGCTGATGAAATCGAAGGAATTCCGGCAACGAATACGCAATATGTTTATCGTAAACCGTTAATGTCTGGAGATTATTTCTGGATTTTAAAGGTCGTCGATGAATTTGGTAATACCAGTTCTTCAAAAGAAGGCTCGTTTAAGAAACAATAGTAGGAATCAAATGTCAAAAAACAATACATATCTCACTTTGCTTAAGATAAGTTCAGAACTTACTTCCATACACAATAGCGATAAAGTGTTGGAACGGATTATGGATTTGGCCATGGAAAGCCTGAATGCCGAAAGAGGTTTTATCTTACTTAAAAGCCAGCAAAATGGTGCTTTGTACAATCCGGTTGTGGCCCGTAACTTGAGTAAAGAGAACATTTCTGTCATGCGCAATTTGTCCACCAGCGTGGTTAATCGTGTTTTACAAACAGGCAAATCGATTTTAAGCGTGGACGCCCAGACCGATCAACGGTTTGGCACATCTGATAGTGTGGTCGTACAGCAGATTAAATCCATTATGTGTGTGCCGTTAAAATCGGATCAGGAAATCCTGGGAGCCATTTACATGGATAGTCGGCTTTCGACCAAAGTGTTTGATGAAGATAGCCTCCAATTTTTAGAAGCCTTTGCTGAACAGGCTGTTACGGCCTTACTCAATGCACGTTTTGTGGAAAGTTTGCAAGAGGAAAATCAACTTTTAAAGAATGAGTTGGAACAGCATCAGACCTTTCCGGAAATGATAGGTAAAAGCCAGGCCATGCAATCCATATTTGAACTAATCAGGACAGTGGCCAATTCTACAGCTTCGGTACTGATTGAAGGGGAGAGTGGTACGGGCAAGGAATTGGTGGCTCGTGCAATTCACCGATTTTCTCAAAGAAAAAATAAGACTTTCATTCCGATTTTTTGCGGTGGCCTAAGCGAAAATCTTTTGGAGAGTGAATTGTTTGGACATGTTAAGGGCGCCTTTACCGGAGCTAATTTTGACAAAGCCGGCTTGTTTGAAGAAGCCAATGGCGGCACCTTGTTTCTTGATGAAATCGGCGATATCAATATGAATATACAAACCAAACTCCTGCGTGTTATTCAGGAAGGAGAAATAAAGGCCGTTGGCGATAATCAGATTAAAAAAGTGGATGTGCGCATTGTAGCAGCCACCAACAAGGATCTGTGGGAAGAAGTTCAAAAAGGAAATTTTCGTGAAGATCTTTACTATCGATTGAATGTGGTTAATATCAAATTACCGGCTTTGCGTTACCGAAAAGAAGACATTCCACTGCTGGCTACCCATTTTTTACACATTTACGCCATGAAGAACAAGAAAAATATTCACTCCATTTCCAGAGAGGCCATGGATTATTTATGCGCCTATCACTGGCCCGGGAATGTTCGTGAACTGGAAAATGCTATGGAACGGGCGGTTATTCTTTGCCAGGAAAGTACGCTACAGAAATCGCATTTCAATTTACGTAGTACAGAAACGCAAATTCCAATTGGAAAGACACTGGAAGAAATCAACAAATACGCGATTCTTAAAACCTTAGAGATGGCCAACAACAATCGTACCCATGCTGCAGAAATATTGGGCGTTTCACGAAGATGGCTGCAATATAAGCTTAAAGAATGGGGCATTAACAATGCAAATTAAAGGATATAAGATCCTTCGTGAAATTCATCGTGGCGCTATTACCACGGTTTACGAGGCAATTCAACAGTCGTTGGATCGTAAGGTCTTACTAAAAGTTTTGAACCAACAATGGTTGAATCATCCCGACCTGGTGGAGCGCATTAAAAGAGAAGCCAAAATAAGCGCAAAATTGGATCATCCACACATCGTTAAAGTATTCGATTTTCATTTTAGTGATCAGCTGGTATTTATCTGTATGGAATTTGTTGAAGGCATTACGCTGACACAATTCATCAATAAAAATCATCCGGTTCAAGCCGAAACAATTTTAAAGATAGCAGAACAACTTCTAACTGCTTTGAATCATGCGCATTCGTTGGGCGCGATTCACCGGGACATCAAACCAGACAATATTTTAATCGACAATCAAGGTCAGGTTAAAATCACGGATTTTGGATTGGCCACGATTAAAAATATAGCAAGAGTTACTGCTCAGGAATCCATTATTGGCAGCCCGGCCTACATGGCGCCCGAAATATTAAAGGGAGAAGAACCGACTCCTCAATCGGATATTTTCAGTCTGGGACTGACACTCTATGAACTGGTAGCAGGCAAGCATCCCTTTTTAACACCCAATGTTGGACAAACAATTCAGAATCTGCTCTTAAAAAAAGAACTGCCACTAGCAGAAATAAGGCCTGACCTACCCACAGAATTTTTTAAGCTTGTACATGATATGTTAAACAAAGATATTGATGAACGAATTGCGGAATGCTCTCAATGTTTGGCAGTATTAAAAAGTATTAAGAAAAACCCAGTTACTGAATACAAAATAACCACCAATTCTAAAAAAGAGAAAACAGATTCTTTTTATTTTTCAAGAAAAAAAATAGCCGCCGTTTTAATTCCGTTGATTGGCGTTTTTTTTGGATACCAGTTTTGGCAGATGCCTGAGAAAGATAATCCCAGGCCTGCATTGGTTCACAACACTGCACTGGTAAAAGAATCAACAATTCCCGTAATTAAGAAATTGGAAAAAGAAAAATCAGGCCCAAAACGAGATAAAAGCATTGGTAAATTAGTGGAACCTCGTCAAAATACTAACTTGATTAAGCCAGAAAAAGTAGTTGAAAATAAACCCATCATTAATCCGGCAAAAAATGGTGGATTGTTCGTAATCGTAAAACCATGGGCGGAAATCTGGATCGGTGGTCAAAAAGTGGACGTTACGCCTTTGCAAAAACCGATCAGTCTCAAACCAGGTCAATATCATTTGGCATTAAAAAATTCCAACTACGAATCATTTGAACAAATATTAAAGATTCACAATGGAAAGGTGGATACCATGCGCGTGGCGCTTAAGCCTAAAACAGGAAGTATTTTATTGCGAATTAAGCCGTGGGCAAAGGTTAAAATTGATGGCAAAGATTATGGAATTTCGCCATTTCAGGAAGCGCTTATTTTACCGGCAGGAAAGCACAAAATAAGATTAGAGAATGATTTGTTTGGTGCTAAGACTGATTCTTTTTATGTGCAACAGGGCAGCCGGCAAATTTTAAAGTACGATTTAACAGCAAATAATTAATTAAAGGTGGCATTATTTTTGTACTTATTAAAAAGTTATTGAGACTTATGAGGGAATTTAATCATGAACATAGATAGATTTTTAAAGATAACGCTGATCCTGATCTTTTATCAGGTTTTTCTCCATGCTGGAGATTGGGTGGAAGCACCACCCATGTTAATGCCTCGTGGGGGAGCAAGTGCGGTTTATTATGATGGAAAAATTTATGTTTTTGGTGGTAAATCTTTACAAAACAAGTTATTAAATACGGTAGAGGTGTATCATTTACACAGTGGTATTTGGGATACCTTAACAGTCCCTAAATTCCAGACTGCACGCTATAATGCTAAGGCCATTGTTTATGATGACTTGATTTACCTGATAGGCGGTCGTGACCAGGAAAAGGCTTTAAAATCATGCGAGGTATTCAACCCCGCGCAAAATATGTGGGTTGCTGTGCAGGATTTACGCAGAGAACGGGAAGGGATGGGCGCTGCCTATTTTAATGATCGGATTTATGTGGTGGGTGGTCAACGTGATGAAAAGATGATTGAAGAAGTTGAATGGTATGATGACTCTAATCATGAATGGTTAGATGCCGTTTTTGATTTAGCATTTCCCAGGTCTGCATTTTTTTCTGGTGTTGTACAGGATACCTTCTATTTGATTGGCGGTTATTATTACGGATTGACAAAAAATATTTACAAAGCCGTTCCCGGAGTCAACGGATATCAATGGATTGTAGCAGGTGAATTAAGATGTGGAATTGCTTACGGTGCTTCGGTTACCATTGGCGATGAAATCTTTTTAATTGGCGGTGAAACTAAATATGGTAAAACCGATCATGTTCAGATTTTTAATACAAAATCAAATCAGATACAACACTTAGAGCCACTACAAACAGCACGCAGCGGGTTAACGGCTGTTGTTGCAGAAGATTCGCTCATCTTTGCCATCGGTGGATTCGAAGGAGATTATAATATTCCCGTAAATACGGTAGAGGTTTACACAAACCATGTAACGGCTCTGGAGAAAGATCCACTGCCA
>CAYNLJ010000163.1:0-5275 GCA_964398005.1 uncultured Caldithrix sp.
CTGGACAAACACGATGTAAATCCCCATGCGCACACGAACTTTCTGATCATCACGCCCATCCCAGACCATTTGCACCTGCTGGCCGATGTACTGATTTTCTGTCAACGTTCTCACTCTGCGTCCAAGCATGTCAAAGATCGACACACGAATGCGGGCCGTTTGAGCCGGCGCCTGCAGGGAAATAATGGCAAAGTCCTCATGCCCGTCGCCATCCGGCGAAAAAGGATTGGGTTCAATGTCAAGTTTCAATTCCTTAAACAGGATTTCGGAAAAAATGGAATTCTGTTCGCCTGGTGTGCCCTCTTTTACACAGGGCGCCCAGTTGCGCGCCAGGCGGGCATCCAGTTCGGGATTGATGCGTTCCAGCGACGGTTTACGGTACGCTTCTCCCATCAACCAGTCGATGGTGTAAGGTACCTGTTCGGCCCAGCCGCCCCAGGGCGGTAACAAAAAGACATCATCCTGATCGTTGTTTAGTGTTGGGAAATGTTTTGCAACCAAAACCTGGCTTGCCTGCAAATCGTAATAATCAAAAATCGACGAATCCGCCGCAACAACAAAATAGGCTTTGCCAGTAAGGGTAATATTTTCTTCGATTTTAGCCGTGTCTTTCCTGTCGGCAATCGCCCAATCTTTTAATGAAATTGTTTCATCGGATTTGTTGAACAATTCAATCCACTCCGGTTCTCCCTCGTCAGTCAGAAATTTTATTTCATTGATTACCAGAGGGCTTTGGGATTCCAGAACAGTCACCTCGGTCTGCACAGAATTGTTTGCTGCGTTCTGATCCAATGCACTTTGCAATTGGGCAGACAACATCAACCTTCCACTCAAATCCAGAACTACCTTAAACTGCAAACTGTCCTCTTCCCTGCTGTCCAGATTTACGGATCGTTGTTGCCTGAACAATTCCGGTTCCAGAGTCTCCGGTTTCTGGTTACCGTTTAAATCCAGGTAACAGATGAAAGTCACCTGATCTGCAAAGCGCTGTCGCCCGGCATTAAAATATCTCAAAGTCACCATAAGACTTTGACCTTTTTGAACCGCTGATTGTGGTACAACGGTCAGTCCGTTCTGCAAAAATCCCAGATCAAAATCGTATGGTTCAACTGAGTTTCTGAAGCCAGGAGTTCCGCCCAACCGAAGACTGTTGGCCCAATTGTCGGCTGTGCCGGGTGCGCACAGATCTATTTTTTCATCAGAGTAGCCGGGGGAATTGTCAAGGGAGTAGCGGTAAGCATCAATCAAATCGCCCCGTGCATTAAACAGCATCACGCGTTCCGGAGTTGAATTGGAAAAGCCGTTACTGCCAAAAGCGCCATCACTGATTTTTAAAATCAGCGCTTCAGGAGGAATGACCGAATCGTAAGTTGTGGAATTTTCAAAATAACTGCCATCCAAAATGACGGCAAACTGTCCGGGTGCAAGCATCAATCCACGTCCGGCATCCAATATCTGATCGCTGCCCGTGCTGTCGCTGATCTGCCAGCCGCTTAAGTCCACGGCGCTGTCCGCACAATTGAACAACTCCACAAATTCATCGTGGTAATCTGCGCCCTCAACGTCAAACATCACTTCGCTAATTACCACCTGGGCTTTTAAAAGAGGATTGAAAACAAAAATTACAGCCAGCCATCCGATGACGCACAAAGCACGAAAGGACATGGGTTAAAACTCTTTGGTTCTTTGCCTAAATATTAAGCAACATGCGCAAATAAAACAAGGGCGAACGCAGCATGGCCCGGTTGTCCAGGTCGTTGAACATGGTCGAAAAGGTTTCCTGCAAACGGGGATTGGAATTAATGCGGTTAATGACAAAATTGAACAACCAGCGGATGCGCACCAGTTTTTGCAGCGTGGCGCTGAGATTCAATTCACTCCACATGCGCTGGTACACGGCTTCGTCGTACCTTTTTAAGGTCTGGGCCGAAAAATCGCCTTTTTCCAGAAATTGTGGAATCAACTGCGCCGCAATGCGCGCGCTGAACATGGCATTGCCAATGCCCTCGCCGGTAAAGGGGTCGATCAGCGAACCGGCATCGCCGGTCAAAAGGTAGTTGTCACCGGACAAACTGTGTTTAACCGTGCCCAGCGGCAGGCCCCAGCCTCTCATTGGATCGACCAGGCGGGCATTTTTAAAGCGATGGGCAATGGTCGGGTTGTTTTCGATGGCACTCTGCATGATCTTTTTAATGTTCAGACGGCGTTTTTGAATATCGCTGGCCAGAATGCCCACGCCCACATTGGCTTGATTGTTGGGCAAAGGAAAGATCCAGAAGTAGCCGGGCAGGCATTCTTCCAGAAAGTGCAGTTCAATAAAATTTTGCGGGTGCAGGTCGGTCACGTTTTCGTAGTAGGCACGCAAACCGGCGTAATAATAAGGCCGTTGCATGCGGTAACCGGCCAGTTTTTTGGCTACCACCGAACGTTCACCTTCCGCAGCAACAATCAATCGTGTGCGGGCCGTTACCGGTTTGCCGTTGTGTTCAAGATGTAAAACCAGTCGACCATTTTCGCGGTGTACGTCTTTCAGTTCTGTTTTAAGGAAAATTTTGGCCCATTGCGGATCAATCTTGGAAAACAAAAATTGATCGAAATGCAGGCGTTTGCTGATAAATCCGGGCGCACGTTTGGGTTGTTCCTTACTGGTTCGGAAAGGCAGGTCAATGGCCTGACCATTTGGCGCCACAAAGCGCACGCCCCAACTGTCCAGAAAATGATCCGTGTCGTTCTGCATTTCGCTTAGCCACTGTGGATTCAAATCCTCAATCACACTAACCACTTTGCCGCTTAAGCCATCACCACAGATTTTATCGCGTGGAAACTCAGCTTTATCTAAAATTACATGTGGTACTTTCTGTTTAGCTAAAAATAACGAAGTGGTACTGCCGGCCGGTCCGGCGCCCACAATGGTAATATCGGTATCGAATAGCATGTTCTGCTCCTGCATCCTTAAGTCCGTTTCTTTCGTTTTTGTAAATTGACATCACTGCGCGGATGAAACGTTTGGTATTCCTGCATTAAAAAGGTACGGTCGATGTGCGTGTAAATTTGTGTGGTACTGATATCGGCATGGCCCAGCATCTCCTGCACGGCGCGTAAATCAGCCCCGCCTTCTAAAAGATGGGTGGCAAACGAGTGCCTAAAGGTGTGCGGATGGATTTCCTTGCGAATGTTGGCCTGTTCGGCGTACTTATTTAAAATTTTCCAGAAGCCCATGCGACTCAGGCCCTGGCCACGGGCATTCAGAAAGAGAACACCATCGGATCGTTGAAATCGGTCCAACACAGGTCGTGCCCGATCCAGGTAACGTTGAATCCAGTTCAAAGCGCTGCGGGCAATGGGTACCAGGCGTTCTTTACGACCTTTGCCGTAAATGCGCACAAATTCCTGCTGCCAGTGAATATCGTTCAGTTTTAGATTCAGCAATTCTGAAACACGCAGGCCACAGGCGTAAATGGTTTCCAGCATGGCACGGTCGCGCAGGCCCAGATGGTTACGCACGTCCGGCATTTCTATTAATGTGCGAACTTCATCATAGCTTAAAACAGAGGGTAAGCGACGTGCCAGTTTAGGCCGGTCGATGGTTTCAGTTGGATCGTAATCGATGTAGTTTTCTTCAATCAGAAAACGGTAAAAGCCCCGGATGGAAGACAGATTGCGGGCTACACTGTTGGCCGAAAGGCCCATCTCGCTTAGCAACTGGATGAGACGCTGAATATGCTGCGTTTTGACTTTTAATGGAGAGTCGATGCCGACGGTTTTTAAATACTGTAAAAATCGTTGCACATCGCGGGTGTAGGCATCAATGGAATTGGCCGTAAGATTTTGTTCAAACACGAGATAGGATTTGTATTGCTGGAAAAGATCAATCATCCTGCTTATCTTTTTTATTTTCGTCAAGCAGCGGTTCCGCTAAGGACAGGGCCAGCCCGGAAAGCATCACTTCCGGCGCTAATTTCTCGAAATCGCCGGAAAGCAAATCTCGATCAATATTGGTAAAGATGGAACAGGCGGCCTGCTTTTCGACGACAATGCCTGAAAGGCGTCCGTTGTATTCTGCAAAAAAGGTGACTTCGCCTAAAAAATCACTGGCCACAAAGCCGTCGCAAAAATGAAGTTGGGCGTGGGTATTGTTGGTGTAAATGGAGATTAAATTGCCCGTTTTGTTGCCGATTTGAATTTCCGGGTAAATTTCAATACTCAATTTGCGGTGTTCTTCTGTGTTCAACAAAACAGCCCGGTACTGATTTCCCCGTTTGGCAAATTTCGTCTCCAGCACCTTTTCAATTTCAGCCAATTTCGCTTCATCAAATTTAAATTTCATGATCTTTTTCAACTCCCACTATTTGCAACGCACACAATTTACGCAAAAATTTCAAATAAGTTATTAATTTTTAACGGCGAACGGTAAAAGAAGGGTTCGCCATATTCCACGCCAACCAAATGCCCGTAAAAACGGGCCCGCATTTCGATGGACTGCCAGAAGGAGGCCGTGCTGATGTAAGTTTCCGGCTGCTGGTCGGTTTTTTTTCGAGTGTAAAACTGGCTTTCGTAGGCTTCCAGACTCATGCGCTTGGTTTTAAAAAACTCGCTGATATCCACCACAAAAGAAGGTTCTTTAAGGTAATGACTGAAATAATAGATGATGGAAGCAGGCCGGTGCGCTTTCTGGCCGTCTTCAATCTTACTTAGGCCGGCATAAAAGCAGGCTTCACTGACTAACCTGGAAGCATGTTCATGGTCCGGATGGCGGTCCTGGTCAAAAGGCGCCAAGACCAGCCTGGGTTGAAATTTACGGATCAGGGAAATAACCTTTTGCCGGTTGGGAACGTTGAGTTCAATATTGCCATCGGGGAGATCCAAATTTTCACGAATGTGCACACCTAAAATATTGGCCGCTACTTCCGCTTCTTTCTGACGCGTCTGTACGTCGCCCCGTGTGCCCAACTCCCCTCTGGTCAAATCCACGATGCCCACACGATAGCCCTGGTCTACCAAACTGGCAATGGTTCCGCCACAGAACAATTCCACATCATCCGGATGCGTGCCAAAGGCCAGTACGTCTAATTTCATAGAATTCTGCATGGCAATTGCACCTAAATCCCAACCGTTAACATGATTAATTTTAACAAGTATATGCAATTTTTCAAAAAAAGACAAACGTCTTTTATGGGGAAACGGTGTATCAAAGGTTAAGAGTATAAGAGTGTAAGAGTATAAGAGTGGGCTGGCCCGGAACGCATGCTTCAGCTTGCGCCCTGCACCATAGGCC
>CAYNLJ010000164.1:0-2308 GCA_964398005.1 uncultured Caldithrix sp.
GATATCGCCAAAGAGGCTAATTTGGCTAAAATTCCGAAAGATAAGAAGGTTGCTGTTTACTGCTACACCGGTCATACGGGACAAATTGGTGCTACTATCTTAAAACTTTTGGGTTATGATGCTACCAATATGAAATATGGTATTATGGCCTGGACCAAAGATGCAACGGTACGCGCCCAAACCGGATTTAGCGAAGAAACCGAAGCCCATGATTTTCCTGTAACCACTGATGTACCACAAACCAGCACTTATGATTTGGCAGATCCTAATTACGTAGATTCCGAAGATGCCATGACGGTTTTAATGGCTGCCGCTGACAATTACGCATCCAATCATGCTCCTGTTATCAAAGCTCAGGCTTTGTTTGACAATCTGAATGATGGCAATACGGCCAATGACCCACAAATTATCAGTGTCCGTAAGGCCGAACATTACGCTATTGGTCACATCCCTGGCGCCATTAATATTTACTGGAAAGACATCGCCAAAGTTGAAAATCTGAAAAAGATCGATCCTTCCCGTCCGGTAGTAGTTTATTGCTACACCGGCCATACCGGTCAAATTGCAGCTACAGTGCTGAACATCCTTGGTTATGATGCGCTGAATTTAAAATATGGTATCATGGCCTGGACCAAAGATCAGAACGTACGTGTCCAGAACGCTTTTAGTGAAGATGTAGATGCGCATGATTATCAGCTTGAAAAGTAAGTAGTAGAAAAAAAGATTTTGCACAGGTAATCCAGGTCGGGTGATTTCCAATTGCCCGACCTTATTTTAGTCTTTAAACGGTCATAACTTAATGGAGAAGTCCAGTGAAAAAACTTGTATTAATCCCATTAATTGCTTTTTTGGTACTTCTTTTCTCCTGTCAGGAAAAGAAAACTGACATTGCACAAAAGGAAGGTATTTACGAAGCGACTCAGCAGAACAGTTGTGTCGCATGCCACACGAATAAGGGGTTACTGGAACAGGTGGCCGAGCCGTTGGAAGGTGAAGGCGGCGAAGCCGGCGAAGGCTGAGGCGGCGCTGTGGCCCCGTTGGGGCCTGCGGAACGCGTGCTGGTCTCGGAAGATTTTCTGAGCAGCGTGCATGGCCAGCTGGCCTGTACTTCCTGTCACGGAGGTAATCCAAACACACCTTTGACCGAAGAGGCAAAAAAAGATGCCCATGCTTCAGAAGCCAACTTTGTGGCTTTACCCAGCGAACAGTTTGATGTGTACTGCAGTGCCTGTCACTCGGATATTACTTCAAGATTCAAAACATCTCTGCATTACACACAAAATGGCTATTTTGAACGATTTAGTGTGCGTGCCGGTGGGCAGGATATGCGTACTGACCCCAAGATGAAAGCCGGTTTTGACAAGCATTGTGCCAAATGCCATGCTGGTTGCGGCCAATGCCACGTTATCCGTCCGGTTTCGGTAAACAGCGGGTTGGAACAGGCCCATCAGTTCTACAAGACTCCAAGTCTGGTGAACAATTGCACTGCCTGTCATGGATCAAGAGTCGGTGATGAATTCAGAGGCAACCATCGTGGTGAAAAAGGCTATGAGAATGTTAAGGAAGCTGATGTGCATTACAATAAAGGTCTTAACTGTACTGCCTGTCACACAGAAAATGAAATGCATGGCGATGGCACGCTGTACAACTATCGTCTTGTAGAAAATCCGGATTTTGTGGCTCAATGTACCGATTGCCATCCGGACGTTCTGGATGCCGGCACAGAAAACAATTACCACAAAACACACGTGCAGGGCAATACTAATTTGCAGTGCCAGGTTTGTCATTCTCAGCCCTACCGAAGCTGTAATGGTTGTCACGTAGGTGAGGGAATTGAGGAACCATCCTATCCGTCATTCAAAATTGGTAAAAATTATCTGAAGAATGCCAGCTCATTCCGTAATGCAGATTACGCCCTGGTGCGTCACGTCCCGATTGCACCGAATACCTATGATAACTGGGGTGGTTCAATTTCACTAACCACGTTTGACGCGGTTCCAACCTGGAAATACGCCACACCCCACAATATTCAGCGCTGGACCTTTTTAACAGATACCACCGGCACCGTTTGGTGTGGTCAAACCTGTCATAATCAACACGATCAGGTGTTACTCAAAAAGACGGATGTGGATTCGACCTACCTCGAGGCTGAATTAAAAGCCAATGCACCTGTTTTTACGGACTAATGCCAATTCAAAGAAGAGCGAATCTTCTGGGATTCGCTCTTTAATTTTAAACGAATAAATATTGAGAGATGGCTATGAAAAAGTATATTATGGGAATTTGCCTTCTTTTGTTAATGAGTGGT
>CAYNLJ010000164.1:2408-5260 GCA_964398005.1 uncultured Caldithrix sp.
AAAGCTTATCGCTTGTCCATTTCCAAAAAGAATTTATTTAACATGATTGATCTGGAAATCGGACGGCAGTTTTTACACCCTGGTCTGGTATTGGGCAGCCTGGACGGTTTGAATTTGACGCTGAAACCAATGAACTGGTTAAGCTGGCAGCTTTACGGTGGTGTTGAGAGCCATTTGCTAAGAGCCGCCAAAGTGTACGCCTTTGATGAGGCTGCTGTATTTGGCAGTCAACTGAAATTCAAAAATTTGTTTAACAGCAGCGCCAGTCTGGTTTATCTGCAAAAAAATTACCAGAGTGAAACCCAATGGCAGCTGGCCGGAATTAATCTTAGCAACCATAGTCTGAAAAATCTGCTGTTGTTAATGCAGGCGCACTACGATTTAGTGAACAGCCGTTTCCATCGACTGTACCTTTCCGGTCGTTACCAGTTCAGTTCCAAATTTTTGCTAAACGCATACCTAAAACAGCAATATCCTCAGGTTTACAACAACTCCTATTTTCAAATTTTCGAGGTTAAGCGTTATTTATTAAGCGGTGTTAACCTGGTTTACCAGTTGAATGATCGCTGGGCCTTAAGCGGCACCATGCAGGGTGTGCAGTTAGACGAAGGCTATGGCAATCGTTTTATTGCCATGGTTTCCAATCGATGCGGCAGTCTTGGTCTGGTTTACGAAACCGGCGATCTTGGCAACCAGTTAGGCGCCCTGTTCGATTACCGCTATCAATTGATGAAAAATCTGCTGCTCAATTTGAGTGTTGATTATTCGCGCTACCGCTTTGAAGAACGCTACGACTACGATAGTCAGTTGGCCAATGCTATTGGTTTGAATTACCAGTTTTCGGATCACTGGAACGTTCAACTTGAATATCAATGGTTGCAAAATGCGGATTACAAATCGGATCAACGTATTTTAAACCATATTAGTTTTGTCTGGTAACAAAGGTGGATGTCATGCAAAAGATAAAAATAATTTTACCGCTTGTTTTGTTCCTGTTCGTTTCATTGGCTTTGGCTCAGCAGGACCAGATTATTTTTTCGCACAAATTTCATGTGCAGGAACAGGAAATTGGCTGTCTGGAATGCCATGGCAAGGCGACCGAAAGTGTGAACCAGCAGGATGTTTTGATGCCCGAAATGCAAACCTGCTACAACTGTCATGACGAGGATGAAACGCCTTGCGCCACCTGCCATACTAATCCGGATGAACCGGGTATTGCCCGGCGTCTGGAAGGTTTTAAAAGCCGATTCCCGCACAAAAAGCATGTGGATGAAGAGGGCACCAACTGTCTGGCCTGTCACAAGGGAGTGGAAGTAGCAGAAGACACCAAAGCTTTCCATCTGCCATCCAGAGAGAAATGCAATACCTGTCATAAAGGCGCGGATGTTGTGGAAAGCAAGGTAAAATGTCTGAGTTGTCATGAAGCGAACCAGAATTTTTTGCCGCCTGCACATCAGCTTAACTGGCGCAAAGATCATGGAGTAATTCAGGGATTGGCAGAGAATTCATGTCAGCATTGCCATCGCCAAAATTATTGTTTAAATTGCCATGAAGGTGACAATCTGGACAGGCAAGTGCATCCATTGAATTACCGATTTACGCATGGAATGATGGCTAAAGGTAACAAAGAGAATTGTTTAACCTGCCATCAGGAACAGGCTTTTTGTGTAGATTGCCACCGTAGCCAGCACGTTATGCCTAAAAATCATGCCTTACCGACCTGGACCAATCGCATTGCCGGCGATGGTGGTGAACATGCACGTGAAGCTCAAATCGATTTTGACAATTGTCTAAGCTGCCATAACGATGCTTATGCTGATGTGGTGTGCATGACCTGTCATGGAAAGTAACAGATGGTAAAAAATAGGGAATAAACGGATGAAAAAGCTATTAATTTTACTGGGCATGGTAATTCTAGTACTGGCCTGTGCCAAAATGGAAACGCCGGTTGAAAACAAGGCTCACCCGGAGGATTGGACTAACGTTCAGTCCACGGAGTTCCATGCCAATAAAGTGATTGCGGTGGGTACAGTAAGCTGTGTTTCGTGTCATGGGCAAAAATTATCAGATAATCAAAGTGTTTGTGTACAATGCCATCTGAAACAAACCCGCCCAATCAGCTATCCCCATCCCGATTACTGGGTCGATTTTAAGAGCGATAAAAATCACGGCGAATTTGTGAAACAAAACGCTGGTCAGTTGACCTGCAACAATTGCCATGAGGGGCAAAATGATCAGGCAACACCTTGCGCTAATTGTCATGTAGGAAGCTAACTCAATTTTTCGGGGGAAGAAGTAAAAATGGTTATGAAAAGATTATTCTGCTTGTGGATTGTTCTTCTGTTTGCCGGAACCCTTGCGGCACAGATGGAAAATGAATTTTGTATGGAATGTCATTCTGATCCGGAATTAACACGTGTGGTTAATGATTCGCTGGAAGTTTCACTATTTGTAGATTCAACTCATTTCAAAGGATCGGTACACGAAGACTTAGCCTGTGTGGATTGCCATGCGGTTACCGAAGACCATCCGGAAGACGTACCCATCGGAGAACCAACCTGCCAGAATTGCCATGAAGATGTCTATGATGAATACGAACAGAGCATTCACGGCCTGGGCAGGAAAGAAGGTATTAAAATTGCCGCCACCTGCTGGGATTGCCATGGTAAGCATGACATTCTTCCGGTAGCAGATAAAAATGCCAGGGTTTATGGCAAGAATCTTTTAAAAACCTGCGCCGATTGCCATTCTAACACAGAATTGATGCGGCAATTTGGTTTAAGAAAGATGGACCCGGTGGAACTTTATGCTAAGAGCGTACATGGAAAGATCTTTGCCGAAGATCCCGAAGC
>CAYNLJ010000165.1:0-5240 GCA_964398005.1 uncultured Caldithrix sp.
GGATTGTGCCAGATCGGAGCCCTGGGGATGTCTTTGCTTGGACATTCTGCAAAAGAAATTGTTCTACATTATTATCCTGGAAGTCAATTAAAAAGGATTTATTAAAAGTATGAACTCATCTGCAAAACGGAAAGAATCAAGGAATCCATGGCTGTGGGTGCCTTCTCTTTATTTTGCCGAAGGTATTCCTTATGTTGTAGTGATGATGGTCTCAGTCATCATGTACAAACGTCTGGGCGTTTCAAATGCCGATATTGCGCTTTACACCAGTTGGTTATACCTGCCCTGGGTTATTAAGCCGTTGTGGAGCCCACTTGTTGATCTAATTAAAACAAAGCGTTTCTGGGTGCTGACCATGCAGCTTCTGATCGGAGCCGGCCTGGCTGGTGTTGGCCTGACCATTCCACTGCCAACTTTCTTTAAATTCACTTTAATATTCTTCTGGTTGCTGGCCTTTAGTTCAGCAACACACGACATTGCAGCCGACGGTTTTTACATGTTAGGCCTTACCGAACGCCAGCAGGCCTGGTTTGTAGGCGTACGTAGTACCTTTTACCGATTTGCCATGATTACCGGACAGGGGTTATTAATCATATTTGCCGGCTATCTGGAAAGCCATACCGGTTTGGAAAGTATTCAACTAAAAGTATTGGCTAACCCGCAACAAACGAATGTGGAAGTGATTAATCCTCAATGTCTGACCGTCGAACCGCTTGCAGGCGAGTTACAGATTATCAGCTACCCACAGGACACACTTGTCATTCCGACGGTTGCCATTGATAAGGCCCGCGCTGATTCTCTGCTTCAGTTTGTCAGAGAATGGAATATTAAAAATGGCTTTGCCCAACCCGATAAACGGTTTGTTGTTACTAAAGAATCGGAAAAATCCTGGTGGGCAAAAAACATTTCCGAACCCCTGGGCCATTGGATTAAAGAAAATTTTGCAGAACATCAAACAGCAGGAAAACAAAGCGATTTAACCGGCAATATTGGATTGATTTATTTTCACCTGTCCAATAAGCCTGAAGCGGATCAGGAAATTGTTGTGAACTTTGGTCGCATTTCCGGCGATAAAAGTATTTTTTTGATTGAAGGTAGTGCTTATGGACAACGCCTGACCTTTAATGCCAATAACTGGAACAAGCCGGCTATTGCTGCCATACAGTTAGATCCTAAACTGAAACACCAGTCTTTAGCGACCTTCAAGGCGACCGCAGGCAATATTCCATTGTCCTGGTCCATCACCTTTTTATTATTGGCGGCTGTTTTCCTGGGCTTTTTTCTTTACCACAAATTCATTCTGCCTTTCCCTGTTAGCGATCAGCCAGGTAGTGCGGAAGGGTTGGGAAACATCTTTAAAGAATTCATTGCCACCTTTGTCGAATTTTTCAATAAAGAAAAAATTGGCTGGATTTTAGCCTTCCTGTTGCTTTATCGCCTGGGAGAATCGCAATTGGTAAAACTGGCTTCACCTTTTTTACTGGATGCGCAGGAAGCAGGTGGGCTGGCCCTAACTACCGGTCAGGTCGGGTTTGTTTATGGCACAGTTGGGATTCTGGCCTTAACCGTAGGTGGTTTACTGGGGGGATTTTTAGCAGCCAGGCATGGCTTAAAGTTCTGGCTGTGGCCGATGGCCATTGCCATCAACCTGCCGGATGCGGTTTACATTTATCTTTCGGCCGTACAACCCGACAGCCTGCTGATCGTTAACCTCTGTGTAGCCATCGAACAATTTGGCTATGGTTTTGGCTTTACGGCTTATATGCTGTACATGATTTACGCCTCTCAGGGGCGACACAAAACAGCGCACTTTGCTATCACAACCGGTTTTATGGCCCTGGGTATGATGATTCCAGGCATGTTCTCCGGCTGGATTCAGGAACTGGTGGGCTATCATAATTTCTTTGTCTGGGTAATCATTGCTACCATTCCGGGCTTCCTGATTTTGCCCTTTATTCCATTGGATAAAGATTTTGGTAAAAAGGACGTTTAAGCCAGCATTTTAATAATTATTTAGAGGAGAGGGCAGATGTTCTCTCCCCTATTTTCTCTTAACTTTAATTTTAATTGAAAATCACTTTTATAGAAACCATTGAAAAATTATTTTTCAAAGTTAGAAACTCACCCCCCGTTCCCCCCTAGGGGGGCAAGGTACTGATTACAAAGAAGTTAAGCTTATTCATGGGGGGTGAGTTGAAAAAATGAATGGTAAAAGTGTTTTAAATTTTTTTAGAAAATTTTGAGTAAATCAATGGTTTCTTTTTCAAATGGTTAAATTCTGAATTTTTTCAACAAACTTCTGTTTATTTTTTCTGTTCTGCCGATAATTAAGGAATATTAAGAAAAAAATTGAGGTTTGTTTCAACTTAAAATCATATAATAATTCTCAGATTGTAGGATGGTATTATGAAAAAAATATTATTTTTCATTTTCTTTTCACAATTGGTTCTCCTGCCCTTGGCTGCCCAACAATCCATATTCCCCAATCTGACCGGTCAGCAATTAATCGACAGCTTAAGGGCCTATTACAAGCCTTCATCCGTCTTAAGCTATGATGAAGCACGTGATGTCATGTTTTCAGTCATTGACAATTACAATGACAGTGTAAGCTGTGTTTATTCCGGCTACACGATTTACATTGATCCTTCACAAGATCCGAGTACCGATGCTTACAATAAGGACATGAACACGGAACATACCTGGCCGCAGAGCTACGGTGCCGATGCCGGTTTTGCCCGCAGCGACCTTCACCACCTCTTCCCTGCCCGAGCCGAAGTAAATTCCTCGAGAAGTAACGATCCATTCAAGGATATTCCGGATACGCAAACCGACAAATGGTGGCGTGATGATTACTACCTGACGACGATTCCGGTTCAAAACATTGATGAGTACAGCGAAAAAGATAATGACGGCTGGTTTGAACCCCGTGAAGATCATAAGGGCAATGCAGCCCGGGCAATCTTTTACATCTACACCATGTACAAGGAACAACTCGACACCAGTTTCTTCGAATTACAAAAAAATACATTACGCACCTGGCACTACCTTGACCCGGCTGATTCACGGGAGATGGAACGAAATAATAGAATTGCTCCCTATCAGGACAATAAATTAAATCCCTTTATTCTGGACTCAACCTTGGTGCGTCGTGCTTATTTTGAGAGTTCTTCGGACACCACAGGTGGTGGAGGTGGGTACGATGCTCAGCCAGGCGACATCGTCATTACCGAAATCATGCAAAATCCATCAGCCGTTTACGATTCCAACGGGGAGTGGTTTGAAATTTACAATAATTCTGATCAAACGATTGATCTAAACGGCTGGACCATAAAGGATCTGGACACCGATTTACACACGATCAGTCAAAGCGTCATTATTCAACCCGGTGAATACCTGGTTTTAGGACGTAATTCCGATGTAAATACAAATGGTGGTGTGCAGGTAGCCTATCAATATTCGGGGATTGACCTGGCCAACGGTGCCGATGAAATTGTTTTGATTGCCGCCGACGGTACAACCGAGATTGATCGTGTGGAATATGACGGCGGGCCTAACTGGCCGGATCCTACCGGTGCCTCAATGTATTTTAGCGGCAGCATGTCTCAGGATAACAATGACCCTTCGCTTTGGAGTGTTTCTCAGCTTCCCTGGGATGGATCTGCCGGAGACCTGGGGTCGCCCGGTAATGGTGGAACGGCTTCCGGCATAGCGACAAAAGGTCATCTTCCTGAATTAATTGAATTAACGGTTTATCCAAACCCTTTTAATCCGTCAACTAAAATTAGTTTTAATTTGCCTGATGTGCTTCCGGTTACCTTGCAAATTTTCAACTTACAAGGACAAAGAGTTAAATCTTTAATTGTTGAAAACGTTCTGCCGGCAGGCAGGCATGTTTTTTCCTGGGATGGTAAAAATGATACCGGGGTTCTGGTGCCTTCGGGTATTTATTTCATTCGATTACATTCTGAAAAACAGGTTGCTGTCAAACGCGCTCTACTGCTTAAATAAGTGGGTTACATTCTTAATAGTAAGTTCGAGGGAATCCCTGTCTAATATAAAAAGGCAGGGATTTTTTTCCTGTGATAAAACCCTGAACAATTTAATCGATTTTGCTCCTTTTACTTTTCTTAAGCATACCAATTGCCGCTTACAGAAAGCTAAAAATTGAAGGCAGTACCTTGATTTTTTTGTTTTTATCATTAAATTATTAGCGATTGTCCCATTTAGGGAGGACCTATGTCTTCCAGTTTTACATCTAATCTTTCCTTATTTTTCTTCATCTTTTAATCATTTAGTTTAACCAAATCACAGGAGGAGCCATGAAGTCCAACATCTTTACCCAAATTGGTTTGTGGATTTTTGCCATTGTGCTCATAATTTTTGGGCTGAATCATTTCATGAACCTATCCGCAATGAAGGGGATGGTTCCCATTCCAGGCGGCGTGTTCTGGGTAATTATCACCGGCTTAGGCCTTATTTTAGCTGGTGTTAGCCTGATTATTAAAAAATGGACGAAAATTGCCATGATTCTGTTAGGCGTAATGTTTTTAATTTTCGTTCTGACGATTCATTTACCCGGCGTATTTTCCAGCGATAAAATGCAAATGATGACCTCAATGACCAACTTGTTGAAAGATTTGGCCCTGGCTGGCGCGGCCTTCTTTTTTGCCGGAAGTTTTGAAGCTTAATGAAAGACATAATGGTCATGGGAAATATTTACTTCCCATGACCATTTTTTATTTTTTGTTCTACTCATTCAGAATTAAAAAAACATTTTGAGATACTATTAAGAATTCGAATTCCTCCCCTTCTTCGCGGTTAATTCCGCTCTATTTAATGAGACAAAGTTTTCCATTTCTCATTTGGCCCTGCCATATGAGCTGGTAATAATAAATCCCCGAAGCCAGTGAATTCAGATTTAAATTAAGCTGATTAAAGCCAGCAACTGCAGATCGCTCTTTCGCTTCAAATACCTTCTGACCATTGGTGTTGTAAATTTTTAAATCAACTTTGGCTGCCACAGGTAAAATAAACCGCAGTGTCGTTTGCCCATTGAATGGATTCGGATAATTGCTCAATAGGTGAAAACGTTGCGGCAAAGGATTTGAAGTTTCGGCAATTTCGGTTGTGCCATTGAAAAGTTGCAGCACTTTTTGCAAAAGTTGTTGGCGCGTATCTGTTGGGTAAAGCGTTTCGTAGGGCACGGCTAAATAAAAAACGGTACCCGTTGCACTATCGGC
>CAYNLJ010000166.1:0-5227 GCA_964398005.1 uncultured Caldithrix sp.
CCATTCGGCAAATGGCAGAAGATTTAGGCGTAAATTTGCATACTATTAATAAAGCATACAACCAACTAAAAGCGGATGGCCTTTTGGCTGTGGATCGGCGTAAAGGGGCGGTTGTTAACAATTTAGGTGAAACAGCAACGGCGCAGCAGAAAGAAGAAATTCGCCAAAAGTTAAAGCCAATTTTAGCCAAAGCCATTTGCTTTGGATTGTCACAAAGTGAGGTTGATGAGCTGTGCAACGATCTCTACAATGAAATTACCGGAGGCAATAATGGATAATTTGATTTTTTACCTGGCGGTTTCTGTACTTTTTTATGTCATAATTTTATTCATTCCTGTATTCATGAAGCCCACTATTTTATTTGGTGTGCGACTTGCCTGGAGCCCTGAAAGCAAATCTTTTGCTAAGGCGACAAAACGCCAGTTTAAGTTGGCGATTTCAGTGCTCTTTTTGGGATATTTATTAATTACACTTGTAATTTTAAAGTATTACTCTACACACAACTTGTTTGAAGTTTTAATTTTAGGGCAGGTGTTCATTTACTTTGCTGTCATTTTTCATTTTAATAAAAAAACTTTGCATTGGAAAAGCAGAGCACAGGCCACTCAATCCGGAAAAAATGCAATTATCGTTGACACTACGTTTAGGCAGGGTAAACTAACCGTCTCGCCCTGGTGGTTCCTCGTTTCACTTGCAGTGGTTTTAACACATTTTGTTTTTGTAAATCTTCAATACAACCAATTCCCCCAACGACTGGCCATTCATTACAATTTTCAGGGGCAAGCTGATCGGTTTATGCTAAAAAGTTGGTGGGCTGTAAACCAAATGCCGGTTATTTCATCAGGAATGTTATTGTTGATGTTTGGTATTTTTTACACCATCAAACGTTCCCGGCAGGAAATCGATCCTTCAAGGCCCGAAGTTTCGCTTCAACAAAACCGTAAGTTTCGATATTATTGGTCGGGTTATGTTGTCATCATGGCTACCCTGATGTCAGCTTATTTTTTCTATTTCTCTTACGCTATTTTACAGGGTGTTATCAACACGTTGATTCTTTGGCTTTTTCCGGCATTAATTGTTATTGGGACCATTGGATTGGCACTCTACACAGGTCAATCTGGTTATCGAATAAAAACAAAACAGGTTTCAGATGAAAGCCAGATCAAAGCCATGCGCGACGACGACCGCTATTGGATTGGCGGCATTTTTTATTGCAATAAAAATGATCCTGCTATTTTTTTGGAAAAACGGATTGGTGTCGGTTGGACCATTAATATTTGTAACCCCTGGGGCATTTTAATTTTAGTAGCAATATTATTGATACCTTTGATTTCCTTAATTTTATAATTAAAAATCGATGAGGTATTAAATGCAAGAATATCACGTATTACCAAACCCAAAAGGAGCCAAAATGAAAACTTTCGTTTCAAGTTTACTAGTCGGTTTGCTATTTTTTTCTCTACTGCAGGCCCAGGCGCCTCAGCAAAAACCGGCTGACGAGTGGCAAACGCCCATCACTCTGGCCAAACAATTTGTCGATCATTTGGCTAAAGCTCAGTTCGACAGCGCGGTGGTTCATTTCGATGCCACCATGTCCAGTGCCATGCCGGCAGCCAAACTGAAGGAGGTCTGGCAATCGCTGCAGGCACAGATGGGCGCCTTTAAAGCTGCCGGTGGTGTGCGCACAGAGATGATTCAGATTTACCATGTGGTTTACGTGACCTGTGAATTTGAGAAAGGTAAACTGGATGCCAAAGTTGTCTTTAACCAGCAGAACCAGATCGCCGGATTGTTCTTTGTGCCGCATCAGGAGGCACAGGGCTGGCGTGCGCCGGATTACGCAGATCCTGATGCCTTTACCGAAATTGACACACTCACCATTCCAACAACGTGGCAGTTACCTGCCACGTTGTCTTTACCCAATGGGCCGGGACCTTTTCCGGCCATTGTTTTGGTTCACGGCTCCGGCCCCAACGATCGTGATGAAACCATTGGTCCCAACAAGCCATTTAAAGACCTGGCCTGGGGACTGGCCTCTCAGGGAATCGCGGTTTTGCGTTACGAAAAACGTACACGCATGTATCCCAACATTGTCGATTCTCTGAAAGGACAGTTCACCTTGATTGAAGAAACGGTTGAAGATGCGCTTTCCGGGGTGTCCTTTTTGCGGGACATCGCTGAAATCGATCCTGAGAAAATTATTGTGCTGGGACACAGCCTGGGCGGCTACGCCATTCCGCGTATTGCCCGCTACTATCCACGCCTGGCCGGCGTCATTATCATGGCCGGAGCGGCCCGACCTCTCGGTGATTTGCTGCAGGAACAATATCGTTACATTTTTAATCTGGATGGCCGCATTGACGGACAGGAACAGAAGAAACTTCAGGAAGTGGATTCATTGATCGCTTTGACACGGGATGAAGCCTTTTTGAAGAAAGCCAATCCAACACAATTGATTTTTGGGGCACCGCCTGCCTACTGGCTTGATTTAAATCAGTATGACCCTTTAAAACTGGCAGAACGATTGCGCAAGCCGTTGTTGGTTCTTCAGGGTGGTCGTGATTACCAGGTAACGCGTCGCGATTTTGAATTGTGGCAGGAACATCTGAAACACAATCCCAAAGCCACTTTTAAATATTACTCAAACCTGAACCATCTTTTCATGCCGGGCGAAGGAATGGCCACCCCCCAGGATTACGAAGTGCCCGGACATGTGGATGTTCAGGTGGTACAGGACATTGCAAACTGGGTAAAGCAGAATTTTTAAGACTACCGAGCCCTAATTAATATTTAGCCACCGAAATTTTTTACAAAAAGTTTTAGTAAAACTTTCGTATTCAGTTCACCGATCAGATCGGTGTGTTCCAACCGACTGCTGGTGTGTTTGAAAAACAAATCTGTGAAAAAACATTTTTGGGCTTCCGACCTTGACCGTGTAATCCATTTTTGGCTTCTAATCTGTAAATGTGTAAATTTTCCACTCTAATTTTCAGAAAGAATGAATATGAAATTTGAACAACCACTAATTCCCGGAAAACTGATTCGCCGCTACAAACGTTTTTTAGCTGATGTCGAGCTGGAAGACGGACAGCAGGTTACAGCGCATTGTCCCAATTCCGGCAGCATGAAGACCTGTGACACACCCGGCTGGCAGGTACGCCTGAGTACCTCGGACAATCCAAAACGAAAGTTAAAGTTCACCTGGGAAATGGTACACAACGGTCGCTGCTGGATTGGCATTAATACGATTCTGGCCAACCGGATTGCAACCGAGGCGGTACAGAATGGGGTCATAAAAGAACTACAGGGTTATCCGGAACTGCGCAGAGAAGTTAAATATGGCCAGAACAGTCGCGTCGATTTGTGGCTGGCAAAAGACGACCAGCAGTGTTTTGTTGAAATCAAAAATGTAACTCTGGTTGAAGAAGATGGTTTTTACTATTTTCCAGATGCTGTAACTACTCGCGGCCTGAAACATCTGCAAGAATTAATTCAAATGGTGAAAGAGGGCCATCGGGCCGTGATGCTTTTCTTAATTCAACGCAGCGATGGCACTGTTTTTCGTCCGGCCGACCATATTGACCCGGATTATGGCCGCATGTTACGTGTAGCTTTTGAAAAAGGTGTGGAAATTTTACCTTACCTGGCTCAGGTTTCGCCAACAGAAATCAAAGTGACAGAAAAAATCGATTTTGATTTGAGGTGAACATGACACAAAGAATTCCTCTCAATGAAAAATTCAAAATCATTCGTCAAAACCTGCATTTTATTTTAGTAGAACCGGAATCGCCCGGCAATGTGGGGTCGGTTGCCCGTGCTTTAAAAACCATGGGCTTTGAAAAGCTGGTACTGGTTAATCCCTGTGATCTGGACAATGATGAAATCAGGATGATGGCTCATCGTTCCTACGATCTGGTCGAAAAGGCACAGATTGTTTCCGATTTCGAACAGTCGATTAAAAACATGCGTTTAACCGTAGCCACTACCATGCGCAAACGCCATTTTAAATTTCCTTTTTTCTCGCCAGACCAGGTGGCCGAACGTTTGTTAAAAGCGGCTTTACAACATCCGGTAGCTATTGTTTTTGGTCGTGAAAGCAGTGGCCTGACCAATGAGGAAATATTAAAATGCCATTTACATTCCAGCATTCCCACAGCCACACAAAACCCGGCCTTAAATTTAGCCCAGGCTGTGATGATTTACAGCTACACTTTTTTTCAACATCTTCAAAAGGCACAGGTCGAATACAATTACGAGCTGGCTTCGCAATATGAACTGGAAAAATTTTACGAACATCTGGCACAGGCCATCGAGTTGGTGCAGTTTGTGCCTCGTGATGGGGTCGACAATTTTGTTACCCGTTTCCGGCGATTAATCGGTCGCTCCATGGCCGAACAACGTGATGTCCGCCTGTTGCACAAACTACTGCAAATTTTTGAAACCAGAATCCGGGATCTGGAACAGTCAGCCGGTGATAAACCAAAACGAAATATTTATTGACCTGCAGACGGATTAAAGGAAAAAAGTTAAGAAGTAACAGTGTAAGGGTAAAACAGTAAGGGTAAGGTAAACCTTACCCTTACTCTTAAAACAACGTAAATTATTTAAGGATAATTTTTCAGCGCAACTCTGTGTATTCTGCGAAAAACTAAATTGCTCTGTATTTAAACAATTTCCAGCGTTTTATTGATCATATCATTCATCCAATACCATGGAAAGGCCGATACGGCCGCGTTCCAGATCAATGGAGATGACCTTCACTTCAATCACATCCCCCACCGACAAAAGTTCATAGGGATTTTTGACGAATTTTTTAGCCATGCGGCTGACATGCACCAGGCCGTCCTGCTTAACGCCGATATCCACAAAAGCGCCAAAGTCCACCACATTGCGCACGGTACCTTTTAAAATCATGCCTTCGCGCAGGTCTTCCATTTTCAGAACATCGCTTTTAAAAATGGGTTTGGGCAGTTCGTCACGCGGGTCCAGTCCCGGTTTTTCCAGGTTGTCCAGAATATCGTTAAAGGTTGGTTCGCCAATGCCCAATTCTTCAAGCAGTTCCGCAAGGTTTTTGACTTCGCTTTTAATTTTTGAACGCAGCAACTTACCACCCTGATGAATGTCCTGAATTTGAAATTTTTCAAGCAGCTTTTGGGTGGCTTCGTAAGATTCCGGGTGAATGCTGGTGTTGTCCAATGGATTGTCGCCATCCGGGATGCGTAAAAAG
>CAYNLJ010000167.1:0-5188 GCA_964398005.1 uncultured Caldithrix sp.
TTACCCGCCATCCAAAAGAAAACCGTGAACTGGAACTGACCATGAGCATCGCTGATCGAAACATCGTGAAATGTACCGGAAAACGGAATTTTCCGGATGGCGAAGTGTTTACCAGCCCGGACGCCAACAGCGTAGAAGGCGAAATTTTTGTTGATTTGCCGGTCAGTTATTCGGGTATCACCATTCAGGGTATTTACCTTAAATTTGAAAAGGGTCGGATCGTAAAATACAGTGCCGAACAGGGATTTGACACGCTGCAAAAAATCATCGAAACCGATGAAGGTTCTCACCGCCTGGGCGAAGTGGCTTTGGGCATGAACAACGGCATTGAAGAAGTGCTCAAACATCCCCTGTTTGTGGAAAAAGTCGGCGGCACACTGCACATTGCCATTGGCGCCAGCTACCCGGAATGTTTTATCGACCAGGAAGATTCCGAATTTGCCAAACAGCAAATGGAAATGTTCTACAAAAAAGGTATTGCCAACAAATCAGCCCAGCACGTTGATATTGTGACTGATTTTCGTCCAGGCGGAGCCGGACAGGCCGTTTACCTTGATGACGTAAAATTGGAAATTAAAGACAATATTTGGGTTGTACCTAAATAATTTTGTCTTACCTTTGAAGAACTAAAAGCCCGTGTTCATGCGCTTGCAAATGCACACGGGCTTTTTCATTGTTGTGCTCTCTAACCCAGCAAGCGTAGTATCAAAAATTTCTTCCTGAAGCAATAATTAATCTGTTCCCTGTTTCGTAATTCTCTACCTTGTAAGCCTTAAGCTGAAGCTTGGGTTACATTAGCGTCAGCCTAAAGCTTGCGGCGACCGATTTTGCATTAGTGTAAAATAAGGTTTATTAAAATTCTGCATAGCTTTGCGTACTCTGCGGGAAACCTAACCAGCCAGGGTGAAGTTAAGATCAGTGTGTTGGTTCTTCGGTGTTAATAATATTGTAGCAGCGTTCAATAATACCAAATGAGGGGAAATTAATCAGCAGCGAGTACAAACTCACAATACCATAAACGGCCAGAACCCGTAGTTCTCCGCTTACAACAAATTCCACAAATCCAAGCAGCGTGATCAAATTGGCAATCGACCAGATGACCATGTAATATCGTCTCAATAAAATCAATGTTTTGACCATGGTATCGGCAGTGCTGCCAAACTGCGTAATAAAATCAGCCAGATCTACGCTGGTTATTTCCAGTGTTTTCTTTTTGGCCCGCCAGACCAATTTTTTGGGATCGAGATAGTTTCTTTTCATATGGAAAACCAGATACAGCAGCACCATGGCTACAATTAACACCACGGTGCCTAACCCGTTGTTACCCGCTGTACCGGTCGGTCCGATGGAACCAAAATAATGCAGTAAATAGCCTACCACTAACAGGGTCAACACTCCGCCGGTTACCGAATACCAGAGGACACGATTCACACGGTAAAGATTGCGGACTTTTCGGCGAAATTCTTCTTCCATAATTCTATTTTCCTGATAAACTCTTCTCAAATCTACGAAGCGGCCAGGATTATTCCAAATAAACCGGGCCATTAATCACAGGCAAAGAATTCAATTTCATTTTTAACTCTTCCGCATCCAGCGCCAGCAAAGGACTAATTTCGACGGGATAGACAGGTAAGCCATCTTTCATGGGCACCTCCGCACCACACTGTTTAAGCCAGTTGGCGTAGATGCGTGTTAAATCCTGCTGCGCCGTTTGTGGACTTTCGAATCCTTCCCTGTTTTTCACAGCGCTGAACTCCTGAGTCCGATCGACCTCAATGGTGCAGACTTTTTGCGCATCCAATAAAGCGTCAAAAATAAAGGTTTCAAATTTGAAACCATTTTTATCGGCAGGTTTCACTAACTGCCCTTTTTCATCCAGATAAGGAATCGCTTTGTGTGCAATATGGAAAGGCAATTTAAAGCCACTCTTGTTTTCATCTTCAATAAACTGAACATCAATCATATGAATGGCAATGGACCCGGCCCAAAATCGTAACTGCCCGTTTTCATCTGTGGCGTAGCGATGTTCATCATCCAGATCGCTGTACTCAACCACACCGGTTTTACCATCGATTCGGCAAATAATGCCTACCCTTTCCTCTGGCCGAACTTTGCGCACTACTTTGCTTGACATTTGCGCCTGTTGCTGAAGGTGGTAACCAATAAAAGCCGGGTCACACATTTTAACCAGTACATTGTCCACCTGAAAGTAAAAAATTTGTTTCAGGCCGCGCTGCTTCATGTCTGTTAAGGCTCCACTCTGGTAGAGCGCTTTTAAAACACCCCCATGGCCATTGGGGCTTTCAAAGATGCGATGTTTTTCGGCCAGCAGAAACTTACCG
Source organism: uncultured Caldithrix sp. (assembly GCA_964398005.1). Classification (GTDB taxonomy): domain Bacteria; phylum Calditrichota; class Calditrichia; order Calditrichales; family Calditrichaceae; genus Caldithrix. Next base: position 2,343 of record CAYNLJ010000167.1, read on the forward strand.
TTTTCATCGACGGCCGGAACCATTTCCTGTACGAAAAAGAATACATTTTCCTTACCAAGATCAAAATAGTCATGTTCTTCAAAAAAAGCCATGGTTTGATCATTGTTAGCCCGGCTGGTCATGATATACCAGGGCAAATCGACACCATACTTTAAGGACATGGCTTTGATTTTTTCTGCGTGTAACTGAAAAAGTGTTTTCTTTTTTACTGGTGTAATGGGAAAACAACCTTTCGGCCCTTCAAAACCCAGACGCGACCCCTGTCCACCGGCCACCAGGCAAACGCCCACCTGCCCCCTGCGTAAGGCTTCTTCTCCCAGGGGGATCACCTTTTTATCAAGGGTCTCACGTTCTTTTAAAGAAATGACCGGTGCTGGTTCCAGCTTATGTTTGATTTTCTTTACCGGATTAAGTGCCTGATTAATCAGCTGATTCATCTGCAGCCAGTCCACACGACTGAGCTGACCGATGAGTTGGGCGCGTTGCTGGTCATTCAATTCATGCCAAAAACGGAATACATGGCCCTGGCCATTTTCAAGACAAAGATCAATGACCTGTTGCCAGTTCTGATTTTCAACTTTTAACATTTTCCATCCTACAGTTTGTCCATGACTAAAATCGTTACATCATCTGCAAAATCATTGGATCCTGTGTAATTGTACAAACTTTTTCTGGTATTTTCAATCAGTACTTCGGTACTGTTGTTGGCATTTTCAACCAACAATTCTTTCAAGCGCTGCATGCCGAATTGTTCTTCTTTTTCATTAACAGCTTCATTTAAGCCATCCGTGTAAATAAACAGTCGGCATTTACCATTGAGTTTGATTTCCTTTTGGGTGAAACCAACTCCTAAATCGACAATGCCCAGCAAAACCCCTTCCGTGTCCAGTTCGTTTATTTCGCCGGATTTGTAATCGTACAGCAAAGGCCGCGGATGTCCGGCATTGGCAAAGCGCAAAACATTTTCCTGCCTGTCCAGAACGGCCAGAAATGCACTGAAAAACTCACCGGTCTGTAAAACACTGCAAAAATCTTTGTTCATCTTTTCCAGTACCAATGCCGGATTGAGAATTTCAGCACTGTATTTGTGCAACGTCATCTTGAACATGGCCGAAAGCATGGCAGCAGCGACTCCATGTCCCGATGCATCGGCAATGATTAATGCGGCATAGCGATCATCAAGGTCCATAATGTCGTAAAAATCACCGCCCAACTGACTGGAAGGCAAATACAAAGTTTCCAACTGCAGGTCTTCAAACCTGGGAATAGATTCAGGTAAAAGGCTTTTTTGAAAATCTGCTGCTTTCTGTAAATCGGTAATCAACTTTTTATGTTGGTCTTCAATAATTTGTTTCTGCTTTTCTACCTTGTTCAATGCTTTTCGCAGTTCATCAGCCTGTTTTTCCAGCTGAATATTTTGTTCCTTGATGCGATCCATCAATTCAATACGATCTTTGGCAATGCCTAAATATTCCGCAATCGCTTCGAGCATAAAGCGTTCGGCTGCATCTAAATTAATCTTTTCTGTATTTTCGATATTTAATACACCAAAGACACTCTCTTTAAAACGAATGGGGAAAGCAAACTGGCTTTGAGTTTCCTCTGCTAAGCATTTAGCGGCAAAAGGCAGCCTGGTCACGTCTTTGGCAATTATTTCCTTTCTGCTTTTAAAGACCTGACCGATGACCCCCTGCTCCGGATCGAAGGAAGTACCCAATGGAAAGCGGCTTTTCAATTCTTCAATATTGTAGCCACTGAAGGCTTCTAAAACCAGTTTCTTTAAAGACGGTTTGTAAAAAAAGATGCTTAGCTGTGTGGACTCAAAAAAACTTTTTACGAGTTTATCACTGACAAACTGAGCAATTTCAGACAGATCATTACAACTGGCGATCTTTTTACCAATTTCATTGATTGTTTGCAATTGCAAATAGCGTTTTTCCAATAATTGATCGTTGTAAACCTGCTCAGTGACATCAAAGAAATTTTCTATGACACCAATGGGTTTTCGGTTGGCATCGACCAACATCCTGGCATGACGACTGATGTAGCGTAAGTCTCCCCACTTGGTAATGATTTGTCCGACAACTCCTTTTACAGCAGTTTCGATTCCATCATCCGCTGGGTTGATTAACATATCGATGGTAGTCAAAATCTCTTTTAAAGATTTGCCCTTCACTTCAGATGCCCGGTAGCCGGTAATTCTTTCTGCTGCGCTGTTCCATTCCAAAATATTCCCTGAGAGGTCATAGGTTACGATGGCCTGCGGAGAACTTTCCAAAATGTTCTGCAGATATTCCTTGGTGTCACGGACGCTTTGCAACAGATTTTCTAACCGTTGGGTGTAGTTTTTAACCTGTTCTACTAATTCAAGCCTGCGCAGAGATTTGTCAACGGTCAATTTCAACGTTTCCAGATCGACCGGTTTAACAATGAAATCTGAAGCCCGATTACGAAGTGCTTCTATAATGGCGTTTGTATCTTTGAAACCCGTCAGAATGATGACTTCAGTTTCTTCATCAGTCTGGCGAATTTTTTTTAGTACATCCAGGCCGGACATGCCAGGCATTTTTAAATCGACGATGAGAATTTTAGGTGCTTTTCTCTTAAATATTTTTAACCCTTCTTCACCCGAATTTGCCGTAAACACCCTGAAGCCAAATTGTGAAAGGTAATCGTAAATGAGATCGGTGATGTCCGGATTATCGTCTATGATCAGGATCTGATCTTTTTGATTGTTTTCTTCTTTGGAGGAATCTTCTTTTTCTAAAACCTGAAGCCAGCCCATAATCGCTCAATATTTCCTGATTTGATTAATAATTTTGATTAAACTAATCTCTATATTCGAT
>CAYNLJ010000168.1:0-5124 GCA_964398005.1 uncultured Caldithrix sp.
GGTGTAAGGGTGCAAGAGTTTAAGGGTTTAAGAGTTTAAGAGTGGGATGTCTGATTCTGGTATGAGTAAACCTGGTTTGAAATGGGCTCTTCAGTTTTTAATGTACCGAGATAACTTTTGAAGAGCCCAATCATTTCCTCATTCAGACCGGCATGATAGAATAAGCAGCATAATCCTGAAAAATACCCTCTTTGTTCCAGCCTGTATCTAATTTAGACCATCGCTAAATTGCCGGCATCTGGTCGTAAAACAGTTTTTTATAATTCTTTTTCTACCAAATTTTCGACCAAGCCATCTTCCGGAACAAAAGGCATGGTAATATGTCCCTTGTCTTTGTTTACCTCGTTCCAGCGTTTGACGGTTTCCAGCGCATTAGGGTTGCGCGCCCAGCTTCTACGGGCCAGGCCGCCCATCACATCCCAGGAAAGCGCACTGCGGATAATTTGATCGACCCGTTCGCTGCCATCCAGCACCAGACCAAAGCCACCATTGCTGGCTCTTCCGATGCCTACTCCACCACCATTGGACAGTACTACCAGCGTCATGCCGCGCGCCACATTGCCGGCAAAGCAGTGTACGCTCATATCGGCCGTTACCCGGCTGCCGTCATAAATATTAGCCGTTTCTCTAAAAGGCGAATCCGTCCCCGACACGTCATGATGATCGCGCCCGATAATCACCGGCCCGATTTCTCCTTTGCGTACCATTTCGTTGAATTTCAGAGCAATTTTCATGCGTCCTTCTTCATCCGAATACAAGATACGCGCTTTGGTGCCGACGACTAATTTGTTCTGCTCGGCAGTGGCAATCCAGTGGTAATTGTCACGGTGCAGCGAACTCAGTTTGGGATCAATACACTCCATAGCTGCCCGATCGGTTTTGCGCAGGTCTTCATCTTTACCGCTTAAGCAAACCCAGCGGAACGGGCCAAAGCCGCGATCAAAACAGATGGGGCCCATGATGTCTTCCACGTAGGATGGCCAGATAAAGCCCTGGGAGGTATCCCGTTTGTTCCTGGCAATTTCTTTCTCTCCTGCTTCAAACACGGAGGCCATAAAGCTGTTACCATAATCCCAGAAATGGCCGCCCTTGTCCGTTAACCGTTTAAGTGCTTTAAAATGGCGCTTCAAACTTTCATCTACCAATTCTTTAAAGCGTTCCGGGTTTTCTTTAATCAATTTGCGACCTTCCTCAAAGGTAACGCCAACCGGCGTGTAACCTCCTTCGTAAACGGCATGGCACGAGGTCTGGTCAGAAAGAAGCTGGACTTCCACATCGTGTCTGTCAATGTATTCCAGCAGATCCACCACATTGCCATGGTAAGCAATGGACACTGTTTCCTTTTTTTGTCGGTACTCGTCCATCCAAAGCGCAATCTGGTCCAGGTTGTCGGAAATTTTGGAGACCCAGCCCTGTTCGTAGCGGGTTTGAATGCGGCTGTAATCCACTTCGGCAATAACGCCCACGCCACCGGCAATTTCAATGGCTTTGGCCTGCGCGCCGGACATACCGCCAAGTCCCGAAGAAACAAAAACCACACCCCTTAAATCTTCTTCTTCGGGAATGCCCAGGTACAAACGACCGGCATTCAAAATGGTAATGTAAGTGCCGTGCACAATACCCTGTGGTCCAATGTAGAACCAGCCACCGGCCGTCATCTGCCCGTAATTGGAAACACCCATGGCTGCCAGTTTTTTGAACGTTTCCGGATTGTCCCACTGCCCCACAATCAGCCCGTTGGTGCTGATGACCCGCGGGGCATTGCGATGCGAGGGGAAAAGGCCCAACGGGTGGCCTGAACTCACAACCAGCGTTTGATCTTCACGCATGATTTCCAGGTATTTTTTAATCAACAAGTACTGCATCCAGTTCTGACAAACCTGACCGGTTTCTCCGTAAGTGACCAATTCGTAAGGATAAAGCGCCACATCAAAATCAAGATTATTGTCTATGTTAACCTGTAAAGCCCGTGCTTCTAAAATGCCTTTGTACTCATCAACCGGTTTACCGTAAATGCGGCCTTCAGGACGGAACCGGTAGCCGTAAATGCGACCCATGGTTTTCAGTTCTTCCAAAAACTCCGGTGCTAACTGCTCGTGCAATTCATTTGGGACGTAGCGCAGAGCATTTTTTAAGGCGATCACGGTCTCTTCTTTGGTCAAATTAAAACCCCGACTGGGTGCCCGGCGAATGCCCGGTAAAAATTCTTTTTGGGGTGGTAATTCCGGCGGTAATTGAATCGTTAAAGCTTCTTTCATATTTAATTCCGAAACACTCATCTTATTGCTCCATTGGTTAAATTAACACGTCCCTAATTTAACAATAGAATTTATTGAAAACACTAAAAAATGACTTAAATAATAATTTTAGTTTGAAGCAGAAAAAAAGAATAGAAGTTTGAAGTGAAAAGGGTGAATTGAGAAGTGGGAAATGAGGTTTGCCGGGATCACTTTTAGGAACTGGGAATAGGAAATTGGAAATTAATTCGGTGAACTTCAGTGTCATTCGGTGGCTGTTAATCTTATTGCTAACCTTTTACCCTTGACCACAGAATTAAGGAATTTGAATCAAGAGAATCTTGTAACAAACTAACTTTATTCGTAAATTGAATTTGCTTTAAAAGAGGTTGAGTTTGTATGCATGTTTACAGAGATGAAGCTTACTTTCAATGGTTAATTCGTACCTATTTTTCAGACCCGCAACGCTGGATTCGACTGAAAAAGGGTGATATTCTTTTGGAACAGGGGCATTACAACAATCGCCTGTACTACATCCGTCAGGGCAAGATGATTGGCTACATGTTCACTCCTGAGGGTCAACGTGTTGAAATTTTGCAGGCCGGCCCCGGAGCCTTTGTGGGCATTTACAGTTTTTTTTCAAAAAATTTTACGAGTGTAGCCACCGTAGAAGCCCTTGAAGATTGCGAACTGGCCTACATCGATAGTCATCAGCAAATCATCAGTTCGCGTGGAGAATGTTCGCTGGAGCAACAGTTCATGCCCATGGTCATGTCAGACCTTTTGCGTCGGCAGCAGGAACTACAACGGTTGAATCAGGAACGGGCTCAGACATTGAAAAAGTTACTGGATCAGCAAAGATTGGCTTCGCTGGGCCAGATGGCCGCCGGCATTGCCCATGAACTGAACAATGCCGTGGCCGTTTTAAGTCGCAACACCAGCTGGCTGGTGGAACAACTACAACTGCTTTGCGGTGACCCTACCTTTTTACCCTTTTTTGAATTGGGCCTTAATAAAGGTCGCATCTATTCCAGTCGCGAGGTGCGGGCACGGAAGAAACAACTGATCGAACAATATCAACTCCCCAATAAAGAAGCAGACCTGTTGGCTCAAACCGGTCTGCCCGATGATTTATTGTTCGAAAACAGAAAATTAAAATTTCCTGCTGAAAATGTTTATCGCTACTGGGAATTAGGCGCCACCTTTTACGATATGCTGGTGGCTGCCGATCAAACGTCCCATGTCGTCCATTCCATCCGAACCTTAGGGGCTCAGCATTCCCAACGTCAACTCGGCGTTGATCTCAACGAAACCATCAAAGAAACCATCACCCTGCTCCGCCACCGTTTGCGTGAAATTCAGGTTGATCTTGACCTGCATTCCCTGCCCTCTATTGAAGCCAACAAAGGCGAACTGGTTCAACTCTGGATGAATTTGGTGCAAAACGCCATTGAGGCGATTAAACAGGTACCCAATAAAGAAGGTAAAATCAACATTACGTCAGCAATAAAGAACAACTCTATTGTAGTTGAAATTAGTGACAATGGCCCCGGCATTCCCGACGAAATTAAAGGCAAGATATTTCAACCCAATGTAACCACCAAGGTCAGTGGACTTTCATTCGGTCTGGGGTTAGGCCTGACCATTGTACAAAGAATTGTTACGAACTACAATGGTACCATTGATGTAAACAGTTCAAAAAATGGAACATGCTTTATCATTAAAATTCCAAGCGGAGGTTAATATGGAAAAATTGCAAATTATTTGTATTGATGATCAACGAGAAGTTTTAGCTGCGGTAAAAAAAGATCTGGAAATCTTCCAGGATTACTGTGAACTGACAACCTGCGAAGCAGCCGATGAAGCCGAGGAAGTGATTCAGGAATTAAAAAACGAACAGAAACCTTTGGCTTTGATCATATGCGATCACATCATGCCTTCAGAAAACGGCATTGATTTCATTATTCGATTAAACCAGACCGGCCAGTTGAAGGGGACCCAGAAGATGTTGTTAACCGGTCTGGCCACGCATCAGGAAACCATAAAAGCCATTAACGAAGCCGAAGTTGATTACTACATCGAAAAACCCTGGGTACAATCCGATTTTCAGAAGGCCGTAAAAAAATTACTGACACGTTACATTGTACAAAATGAATTGAATCAGGATGAATTTAAGCCTATTTTAGATGAAGAGAGTCTTTAAAAAAATTGGCATTTTGCAGAATAGCCTGTTGAACGCGGGCTATTCTGCTTCAAAATTAAAAATAATTACAAAAGCGGAGAAAGGGCACAATGTACATTGATTATTTAAACTCTCCATTAGGTTGGTTAAAATTAGTGGCTTCACGCGAGGCATTATTGGAAATCAGTTTTGTTGATAAACCAGGTGAAGACCTTTCGCCCAATCGCATTACCACCAAAGCCCGAAATCAGTTAGAAGAATATTTCTCGGCTGAGCGGAAAACTTTTGATCTGCCACTGGATCCCCAGGGCACAGAATTTCAAAGGCAGGTTTGGCAAGCATTACAAAAAATCCCTTTTGGTACTACCCTCAGTTACAAGCAAATTGCTGAAATGATTAACAATCCCCGTGCGGTACGTGCAGTGGGCCTGGCCAATGGCAGGAATCCGATTCCCATCATCATTCCCTGTCATCGGGTGATTGCAGCGGATGGTCAGTTGGGAGGTTACAGCGCAGGATTGTGGCGAAAGGAATGGCTGCTTAAACACGAAGGACTGTTTGCCTAATCGTGGTGGAATAGTTGAATGGTTGAATGGAAGCGAATTGGTAGCCGCAGGCTTTAGGCCTGCGAATATTGAAGCGCTGCGTCTGCGGCGCTGTAATGGGTTGAATGGTCTGAACCTTGATCAGCCTGATTCATAAATT
>CAYNLJ010000169.1:0-5099 GCA_964398005.1 uncultured Caldithrix sp.
TTTGCAGAATCACTAATATAAAGATTTGCAGTGGGAAATTCTAATTTTTTACCAAGCAAACGGCCTTTTACCACCTCACCTCTTAACTGATAAAGATGCCCTAACAGCTCATTGGCCTTTTCTACCTGCCCCTGCAACAATAATTCCCGGATGGTCGAGCTTTTTACAATATGTTCGCCCAAAACCAAAGGTTCCACCTTCAGCAATTCAAAATTCAACTTTGGCGCCAATGGTTTTAAATTTTCAAAAGTTCCCTGCCGCCCTTTGCCAAAGCCGTGATCATACCCGATGAGCAATAAACGCATTTTCAGTTTTTGCAGCAAAATTTCCTGTAAAAAGTCCTGGTAGGTCATCTCAGCCAGGTTCTGGTTAAACTCAACAACTGCCAAACAGTCTAATGAAAATTGTTGCAACAAATCCAACTTTTCATCAAGAGTGGTCAACAATTTCACCTTATCGGGTCCGGCAAAAAACTGACGCGGGTGTGGATCAAAGGTCACCAGTACCGATTTTAGTCCCCTGTCTCTTGCATCCAAGATTAAGCGTTCAATCAGCAGATGGTGGCCTTTATGCACGCCATCAAAAGTGCCCATGGTAACGGCACAGGGTTCCGCACTTTGTAATTGTTCCAACCCTTTTATGATTTTCATGCCGGTTGTCCAATCATTTGTTTCCATTTTTCTACGAACAACGGCAATTCAAAACTATCTGCCATTTGAAATTCACCAATTTCGGTACGAACTAAATCCTGTAAGATAGCACCGGTACCTAAAGCCTGCCCCAAATCATGAGCATAACTCCGGATGTAGGTCCCTTTCGAAACTTTCAATTCCACGGTCAACAGGGGTGGTTGCCAGTTCAGCAACTTTGCCTGGTAAACCATGACCTTTTGTGGCTTGCGTTCTATTTCTTTGCCTTTTCGGGCTAATTTGTACAAAGGTTTTCCGTTTACTTTTTTAGCAGAAAACATGGGCGGTAGTTGTAATATTTCGCCCTGCATCCGCTTTAGATTCTGTTCTACCAGTTCTCTGCTAACGTGACTGGCATCCATCTCTTTTACAATTTTTCCGGTTCGGTCGTAAGTATCGGTTTCGATGCCCAATTTAATGACGGCCCGATAAGTTTTATCGAGGTGCAAAAACTGATTTAGCCTTTTGGTTCCTTTCCCTACTCCTACAATCAAAAGCCCGGTAGCAAAAGGATCTAAAGTTCCGGCGTGCCCCACTTTTTTTACTTTTAATGTGTGGCGGATTTTGTTGACCACATCAAAAGACGTCCAATCTTGCGGCTTGTTAATCAAAACGATAAAGCCGTCCTGCAGCAGGTGAACATTTAAAGCATCATTCTTCTTCAGAATCTGCATCATTCTTAATCGACTTCAACAACGAATCTATACGTTCGGCGTAATCCATGGTTTCATCGTAAAAGAAACGCAACTCGGGTAACCAGCGGCTGGTAATATACGGTTTAATTTCATTACGAATGAAAGATTTTGACCGGTCCAGCACTTCCCGCGTTTTGGCACGTTGTTTTTCGTCTCCCCAAACGGTATAGTAAAAAGTAGCAACGCGTAAATCCGGCGAAACCTTAACGCGGGTTATGGTAATCATCCCTTTATTGGGATCTTTTAATTTAAACTCAAGCACCTCGCTGACCACACGTTTCAGCATGTCGGCGTAGCGTTTTACTCTTCTGCCTTCTGCCATATTTACAAGAACTCAAAGTTAAAGTTAATAATTTCGAAACCGTAATCGGAATCTAACATCTGAAAAAGCTTTTGCATGGTGGCTTCTGTGTTTTTGGCATCAGAACCGACCATGGCAAAGGCTAATTTGGCTCGTTGCCATTTGTCCTGGTAATCTACTTCCGCAACCGAAATGTTAAACTTATTGCGTGAACGATCTTTAATACGATTGATCACGCCGCGTTTTTCCTTCAAAGAAGAACTGTTAGGAACCATTATTTCAATGGTTAACAGGGCGACTACCATTTTAGGCTAATGTTCTTTTGACCTCAACCTTTTCGTAGGCTTCGATGATATCGCCTACCTTCAGATCATTGAAATTTTCGATCTGAATACCGCATTCAAAGCCGCTGTTCACTTCCCGTACGTCTTCTTTAAAACGCTTCAGGGAAGCGATTTTACCATCGTAAATTTCCACATCATCGCGTACCACACGAATATTGGCATTGCGTGGGATTTTTCCATTAATCACATAACAACCAGCCACTGTGCCCACACGCGAAATCTTAAATGTTTCCCTAACTTCGGCCTGGCCAAGTACGTTTTCTTCAATGGCCGGTTTCAACATACCTTCCATAGCCGATTTAATATCATCGATGGCATCATAAATCACACGATAGGTTCGAATGTCTACATTTTCTTTTTCGGCCAGTTCTTTAGCCTTTAAGTTAGCACGAACATTAAAACCAATGATGACAGCACCGGAAGCACTGGCCAGCAGAACGTCCGATTCCGTAATGGGGCCTACTGCCTTGCGAACAACATTGATTTTTACCTCATCGGTGTTAAGATTGATTAAAGCATCAGCAATTGCCTCAGCGGAACCATCCACGTCCGCTTTAATCAAAACCGGCAGATCGTGTACTTCGCCCTGTGCAATTCGTTCAGAAATTTGCTGCAGGGTCAGCATTTTGACCTGCTTGGCTTCCTGTTCACGCTTCAATTGCTGGCGCTTAAAGGCCAATTCGCGGGCAGCTTTTTCATCTTTCATCACCACAAAACGGTCGCCAGCCTGAGGAATTCCCTCAAAGCCTAAAACCACCGCCGGTTGTGACGGACCGGCAGACTCCATTTTCTCATTTCGTTCATTAAGCAAGGCACGCACACGACCGTAATGATGACCCGCTACAAAATGATCTCCAACTTTCAGGGTACCTTCCTGCACCAGCACGGTTGCAATCGGGCCTTTGCCCTTATCCAATTTGGATTCAATGACCACGCCAACCGCGCGTTTATTCGGGTTAGCTTTTAAATCAAGCATTTCAGCTTCAAGGACCAGTTTTTCCAACAGATCGGGAATACCCTGACCCGTTTTGGCTGAAATTTCAGCACACTGGTAAGTGCCGCCCCAATCTTCAACCAGGATATCACGTTCAGCCAATTGTTGCTTGATACGATCCGGATCGGCACCTGGCTTATCGATTTTGTTAATGGCAATTACCATGTTTACGCCGGCGGCCTTAACGTGATCGATAGCTTCAATCGTTTGGGGCATCACTGCATCATCAGCAGCAACCACCAAAATCACAATATCCGTTACCTGAGCACCACGGGCACGCATGGCCGTAAATGCCTCATGACCCGGTGTGTCTAAAAAGGTAATCTTTTTGCCCTGGTATTCAACTTCGTAAGCACCAATATGCTGGGTAATCCCCCCGGCTTCACCGGCGGTTATGTTACTTTCGCGTAAATAATCCAGCAAAGATGTTTTACCATGATCCACATGCCCCATAATAGTTACAATCGGGGCCCTTGGTTCCAGTTGAGATTCATCAACTTCTTCTTCCTCTTCCTCTTCTTCACTTAAGAATTCGGTAGCGTACTGCTGTTCCACTTTGTAACCATATTCTTCGGCAATCAGGGTAATGGTGTCGATATCCAGACGCTGATTGATGGTCACTACGAGTCCCAGTTCCAGACACTTCATAATTACTTCAGATGCCGGCACATCCAGAAGATTGGCCAATTCATTGGCTGAGATGAACTCAGCAACTTTAATTACTTTTTCTTCTTCGCCCTCAACTTCTTCTGTTTTGACCTTTTTCTGACGTTTAGGTTTACGTCCTTTGGCATCCATCGAGGCCAGGGTCTTCTTCAGAGTATCCTGCACCTCTTTCATATCGACCTGTGGTTTTTTCTTTTTCTTCTTTCTGCGTCCGGCACGACGAGCACCTTCTTCACCTTCTTCACCGGCATGCTTTAAGAACGCTTTAGAAGATTTGCGCCGACCTTCCTTTTCTTTACGAATCATTTCCAGGGCTTTGCGGCGCTTCTTTTCTTTTTCAGAAAGACCAGCTTCTTCAACTTCTTCACTTACTTGTGGAGCTTTTTCTTTTTTCTTCTTTTTCTTCGCTTTTTTATCTTTTTCTTCCTTAATCTCAGCCGCCTTCTCTTCAACCGGCATTTCAGCTGGCAAAGCCTTTTCGGCAGGTTGTTCTGCTTCCACAGCTGGAGCGACTTCCGAAGGCGTTGTTTGTTCTACAGGAGTTTCTTTAACTTTTTCCTCTGATTCTGCTACTTCTGCTGCTGCTTTGCCTTCCACAACCTCCTCTGATTTAGGAGCAGTAACTTCGGGCTCGACCACTTCTTCAACTTTCTTTTTCCTTGGTTTGGTCGTCTTTTTCCTTACCGTTTTGGGTTTGGCAGTACTCTTGCCCTCGGCAATGGCTTCAGCATCTTCCTGAATCACTTTTTTAAGCTCGTCAACCAAGGTGGTTTTCTTTTCTTCAGGTTCTTCAGTAACCACTTCAACGGCTTCTACCACCTCGCCTCTTTCTTTGGCACGACGAGCGCGTATTTCTTCTGCCTTTGCTTTGTCCTGAGCAAATTTATCAAGAATCTCTAAATAAACATCTTCACTGATGGAATCGTTGGGTCCCGAAACTTTAATCGCTTTTTTATCAAGAAAGTTTTTCAGCGTTTCAAAACCCAGATTCAATTCTTTTGAGATTTTAAAAATTTTGTATTTTTTACTTCCAGCCATTTAAACTCCACTTAGTATTGAAACAATGCCAATACTTAATTTTGAACTTTTATTCTTCGTCCGAAGACTCGTCTTTCGGTTCTACATATTGTTTTGCAATTTGAATGATTTTCTCTGCGGATTTTTCTCCAATGCCCGAAATTTTTACCAGATTTTCCAGGCCCTGTTCCAAAATTTCATGTGCATACAAAATATCCGCATCAATCAGTTTACGCTTAATACCTTCTGAAATGCCATGGAGATCTTCCACAGAAACATTTTCTTCGCCTACAGTCTCCTGTTCATATTCAGATTCGCGTAACGGTTCAATTTGGTATCCTGTCAATTCTGAAGCCAGGCGAAGATTTTGCCCGCCTTTACCAATGGCCAACG
>CAYNLJ010000170.1:0-5090 GCA_964398005.1 uncultured Caldithrix sp.
TGTTCATCACTATGGCGGCGCCGGCTGCCAGCGGACGCTGTTTGGCATAGGCAACGTCAACTCCGACAATTAACTCTGCTTTGCCTGCGGGCGTGATTAACACCTGACGGGCCAGCCGTTCCTGAATGCGTTGTAAAGAATCCAGTTTCATTTACTGATGTCCTTTTACGACTGCAAAGGTAAGTAAATTTATGGATGAAATAAAGAATCTAAATTAAAAACTTTTGGTAAGTTAAATGAGTCATACTAAATTTGCACATATTTTAAGAATTACAGCAGGACATTATTCATGCAATTTCAATTATTAATTTCCGAAAAATTCAGACCATACAAACAGGTCGTCAGCAAAATTAACAACCTTAAAGAGATGCAAATCGAATTTTTTAGTGAATTCCCTTCAAATGTCTTGTCGAATTCAAAGACAGTTTTTGTTGTAATGGATGAGCAGGAATTTATCCCGCTTCATAAAAAGGGTAAATTGGATGCCTTTGAAGATTACCACCATCTCTTTTTGGTATTTTACAAAACTGCTTCAAAAATAGCCGATGCGCTTATAACGAATAAATCCAATTGTGAATTTTACGATTACGCGTTGGTAAACCATCTGCCGGAAATTATTGAATCTAAAAAGAACTACTCTGAAAAACTGCGAAATAATGTAGATCAGGATCGTTTTAAACTCATTGTGCAAAACATGCCGGTTATGGTAGATGCCTTCGATGCCAATCTGAATTATGTTTTCTGGAACAGAGAATGTGAACGTGTTACGGGCTATTCTGCGCAAGAGATTGTGAACAATCCTAATGCTTTTGAAATGCTTTACCCTGATCCTGAATATCGAAAGCAAATCCTGATGGAATATGAAAAAAGAGGCAACAATTTTCGGGACTGGGAATTAAAACTAACAACTAAAAACGGACAGCAAAAAATTGTTGCCTGGAGTAATCTGTCTGACATTTACCAGGTGCCCGGCTGGGCAGCCTGGGCCGTGGGTTTTGATGTGACCGAACAGTATCAAATCAAAGATAAATTGCAGGGAACCGAATTTATCTTCAATGTGGTGATGGAAATAGCGGAAATATTAAATCAGTGGCAAACGGAAGAACAAATCATTGAAAAGGTTTTCTTCAAAGTAAGAGAGTTCGTTCCGTTTAACAGTAGCATCATCCTTTTTTATGATTATCAAAAACAAATCGCTGAAATCATTGGTTCTATCATCGATAACCAGGCTTACTTTAGAGCTGGGAAGCCCATTCCTTTAAAAGAGTTAATCAATCATGAACTGATAAAGAGTGGACAAGTGGTTTTTGTGGATGATTTATCGATTTACAGTGATAAGATTTCTCTGGCTCGTACTGTGCTCAGACATGGTCATAAATCCGGATTTATTATTCCCCTGATGTATGAAGGGCAAATCGTTGGTTCTATTAGCTACTTTTTTAAAAACCACTTTGAATTGGATGAAACAAAAAAGGCCGCTCTTCTTTACATAGGTCAAAATTTGGCCGCGGCCTTAAAACACAGAAAACAATTACAGGAATTAAATGAACGAATCATCGCCCTTGAAAATGAGCGTCTTGAATATTTTAACGATCTTAAAAAGAATGAATTAAGGTTAAGATCGCAATTCGAGAACTTACCTATTCCTACCCTGATTTGGAGGAAGGAAGAAGGACGATTTGTCCTGGTAGATTACAATGACATGGCGCTGGCTGCAACTTATGGTCGCATTAATGAGTATTTGGGGAAAAGCAGTGAAAATCTGCCCTTTTCACTACCGCAACTGACGGAATTGCTGGAGGAGTGCTTTGTTAATGAAATTACTCTGGAGACTCAGATAAAAATCACCTGGACCGCAGAGAGAACAAATTATTATTCTTTAAAAATGGCGTATGTGGCTCCTGATACCATTGTGATGCATATTGAAGACATTACGCAACACAAACAAAATGAAGTGACTATTGCAAAACTAAATCAACTCATTCATAATCAGTTAAAAATTATTGAATTATTGAAAGAAGAGCGATCCATTTTTAAAGAAAATTTATTTCCGGTGATTACCAGTCATTGTGAAGCACTTTGGCAAAATAAAGATTTGGTAAAAAACAGGAAATTTGAATCCTTATTGAGCCAATCTCACGAAAAGGTGTTGGGCTATTTACAGTTTTTTAGTGACTATTATTCAGTCGAAGCCGATCGCTTTTTTAAACAACCGGTGAATCTGGATCAATTGATCGATAAAGTCATCTCAAAAAATGAAGCATTGATAAAGGAAGCAGGCGTTGAAATTTTAACTTTTCTCGAACAGAATCAGTTAATTACAGATGAATCTTTACTGGGACAAATTTTTGAAATAGTGATTCAGCTTAGTGTTGCAAGAAGGCATCCGCAACGCAAGCATATTATTCGATTTGTTTCCGGCAAAGAAAATGATCAGCTAAAAATTGTTGTTAAGGACAACGGTATTGGGATGACGGAAGCTGAACAAATCAGGCTCAGAGAAGGGAATGAATTTAATCTTGACTTAACCAATGAGAGTATCGCGAAATTTCTAATTCTAAAAAAAATGGCAAATATAATCGGATCAGCGGTGGAATTTGATTCCATACCAGACGAAGGATGCCAGATAGCTATTGTTTTTGATTGATTACTGATAGAATTATTGAGGCTGTCAAAAACGATTGGCTCTGTTTTACATTTTAGCCAAAATGGATAAAAATTTAAAATATCGGCCAATTTGTGAGAACAATCATAAAAATTTTTGAATTTGGTTTTTTTTTAAATATTTTAATCAGAGAATATTTTAGAGAAAGGGAAGCATGCAATTTCATAACCCTGTAGATTTAAAACAGCTGATTCGTTTTATCGTTGACGAAAAGAAAGTGAATGCCAATTTAATACTTGACGAGGGCTGTTTTTTAGAGACCGAGGACATTAAGCCATTTGTCAAAGTGGTCAATTATTTTCTTAATTATTTAAGGGAACTCTCTGAACACCCCATTGAAATTGGCCTGGATTTAATGCACGACAAATATCTGCTCTCCTTTCTGGTGTACACGGAAAAAGATTCTCTGCCAGCCATTAATGAAGGTGTTGAACCTGTCCTGAACCAGTATTCTGCCAAACTGGAACAGAAGCATGAACCTGGCAAGTATGTTCAGTTTAAAATTCATATTGAGCGTTAGTACTGTTTTTAAATACATTTTCGGAAAAACAATTCTCCTGTTCGTAATAAATTTTAAGTGTTGAGTTTTAAATTTTGAATTAATTATTGTAAATGAATCACCTGTTTTCTTATCCGCTTTTTGAAAGAAAATAGAAAACAACAATTCCAAAATTGAAAATTAACCCATCCTTACATAACCCCCTGCAAAACGTAAAGCCAAAGGTTTGCTTTTACTGGATTGAGTGGAACTCACGAAATGGTTTAATGTCAATTCGGTGAATAGGCCAAAGTCCCTGATTTGAATAATGGAATTACTTTCCCGTGTTGAAGCACGGGGTTGTTTAATACTTAGCACTCTATAAAATATTTGAATATCTCAGATTTTTAAGTCGGGCTAAGAGAATCCGCTCTCTCCATGGCTTCTGTGCACAAATCAATTGTTGTAGGTTCAGCTGTCTTTGAAGGTGGATTCCAATTTTTTGAAAGTATTCGTTCTGCTTGTTAAATTGCGGGATTCAATAACAGGGAAGGATGAATTGATGAATGAAATTAAAGCTATAATTTTTGATCTGGGGCGTGTACTGGTCGATGTGCGTTTCGATAAGCAAACTGCAAAATTCTTTGGAGTTAATACAGACCAACCGGAAGATGCGGCTACCATTCTGGACAAGGCTTTTCAGAATGAACTCTTCCGTAAACTGAACAAAGGTGAAATTACTTCTCAGCAATTTTACAAGGCTTTCGTAAATGATTTTAATTTGTCTTTGGATTATGACACATTTGTCAAATTCTGGTGTGATGTGTTTGCTCCCATCCCGGGAATGGAAGAACTGTTCTGGCAGGTAAAAAATAATTACCCGGTAGGATTACTTTCCGATACAGATGAACTACACTGGAATTACTGTAAAGAACAATTTCCCTTTCTAAAGGCCATTGAAAAACCGACCCTGTCATTTGAAATTGGTGCCTTAAAACCGGATGCCAAATGCTATTTGACGGCTGCCGAGAATGTCGGCTTTAAGGTGCAGGAATGTCTGTTTATCGATGATCGGGAGATCAATGTTCAGGGAGCCAGAACGGTCGGCATGCAGGCCATTCTATTCGAGGGACCAGAAAAATTACGGGAAGATTTTAAAAAATTTGGTGTATTGGTTAAATAGGAACTGCTTAACAAATCAGCTCAGCCGCTACAAGTTTTTGCCTGCGTGAATGGTTGATTGGTTCATTAACTGAATGTCACAAATCTTGAGAGAATTAAATCAGGTAACCACGTGTTATTATCTCAGAACTAACAAAGTAGAATCATTCAACACTCAAAACTCAAAATTTAAAATTTCTTTGCTGCTTCTGTGGTTCATCGAAGGTTGGTTGTGATTCTTTTATTTGTTTTCCGATTTCTTCTCTTCTTCCTCAATACGTTGTGCCAGTTTAATGGCGGCCGTTTCGATTAAACCGGCAATGATTAAAAGGGGTAGTACCACCCAGACAAAGGAATGAAGATAAGATGAGAAATCTTGTGGCAGGTTGTGAAGCCAGGGGCAGTTCATCAGACGGCAATTGTATTGTAAAGCCAGTGAAAAGGTAATGAATGCAGCCGGAAGTTCAAAGAGGGCCACCGGATTCAGCAATGCAGAAAAATAAAATTTACCAACCAGCGTGTGATAGGTAATCACCCCAATATTAAATCCTGTCCAAATGGCAAATAAAACAGGCAGGCCTGGTACAAATCCGGAAATCAGGTCAATAAAAAGAGATAGGCTATTAACGCTGACTAAAAAAGCAAACAAGGCTAAATAGTGCCATTTTTTGGAAGCCAGTTTGTCCAGCTTTTTTCCAAGCCATTTAGGGTAAGCAAGTAAAATCTTAATATCTTTGTAATACACCCAGGGGGCAATGGTGTACCCGATAAAAAAGAGTACCATGC
>CAYNLJ010000171.1:0-5089 GCA_964398005.1 uncultured Caldithrix sp.
ACCATTATGCGAAACGAAATATTAAAGAATTTTGCCATCAGTTTTGTTCCCATTTTTGTTTTTATTGTTGTAGAGGCTCTTTATGGTACTACAGCCGGCTTAATTACCGCGGTTATTTCCGGCGTCGTTTATTTTTTATATTATTTGATTCGATTTAAACAAATCGAAAAGATGATTTTACTGGACACGATTTTGATTGTGTTGACCGGCGGTCTGTCAATTGTTTTACACGATGCAATCTTTTTTAAGGTGAAACCGGCTATCATCGAGAGCATTATTCTCATTTTAGTGGGATTGCACGCATTTGGTGATAAGCCGATTTTGTTACACATGAGTAAACGTTACATGGCCGGGATGCAGATTAATCAACAGCAGGTGGCCTTGCTGAAGCAAATGAGCAAATGGTTGTTTTACGTTTTGCTGATTCACGTTGTTCTGATTTTGTACTCGGCCTTTTACTGGTCAGAAGAGGCCTGGGCATTCATTTCTGGTGGATTGTTCTACATTTTGTTGGGTGGAATAGTAGTGGTGCAGTTTGTTTACTTTCGCTTTCTGAAAAAACCGATCCCGCATCAGGTTCATCATCCGGCAAATGAAGAACTTTTTGATATTGTAGATCCTGATGGAAAAATTCTGGGCACGGCACCTCGCAGTCGGGTTCATGGTAACCCGGATCTGTTACACCCGGTGGTACACGTCCATATTTTTAACCGTCAGGGCCAATTATATTTACAAAAGCGGTCGCAAAATAAAGACTTGTACCCTGGTTACTGGGACACGGCCGTTGGTGGTCATGTGCATCATAATGAAGCCATCGATCAGGCAATGAAGCGGGAAGCCATGGAAGAATTGGGAATTGATGCCAGCAAAGCACGCTTCCTCTTTCGCTATGTGATGAAAAATCCCTTTGAGAGTGAACTGGTACATGTATTTAAAATGAAGTACGATGGTCCTTTTAAGATAAACAGGGAAGAAATTGAAGTTGGGCGTTTCTGGTCGATTTTTGAGATTAAAAAGATGCTTGGTAAAGGTGTTTTTACACCCAATTTTGAACAGGAATTTTTAATTTTGGAGAAGCACAAATTGCTTTAATCGGTTGGAGCACAGACCAGTTTATACTGTAAGAGAAAGGCTTGCCTCACCCTTATTCTTAACGTGATTGATCGTGCAAATCTACGCGACTCTGGAGAGTCGCACTAACAAGCTAAAGCTTGAATTACTTTGTCGGTAAATTGTTGAACCTGCTTACCCGGAAGGCTCAAGCTAAAGCTTGAGTTACGATTGCGCAGGCGTAAAGCCAGCGGCTACCGATTGGTGGTTACTTTAGGGGCAAGGCATGCCTTGCCCCTACCATTCTACCAATAAACCATTCAACCATTGAACCATTGAACTATTTAACCATTCAACTATTCAACCAAAAGCATCAACGTAGTCGATGCACTCCAAAAACAGCGGCACGCCTTCCTGATGTCAGACCCAACCTCTGAGTTTGCAGGCTTCGGCAACACGGGCGACGCCAACGACCATGGCTGCCAGACGCGGGTGGACATTCTTTTCTTTCAGCGCTTCGCTGAAGGCTTTAAACGCTTTTGTGATTTTATTGTCCAGTTTCATATGAACTGTCAGCTCATCCCAGGCTTCACCGCTGTTTTGAACCATTTCGAAATAAGAAACCGTCACGCCACCTGCGCTGGCCAGGATGTCGGGAATAACGAAGATGTTTCGTTTTGCAAGAATTAAGTCTGCCTCAGGTGTAGTGGGCCCGTTGGCCAGTTCGCAAATAATACGGGCATTTATTTTTTGAGCATTTTTATCTGAAATTGCGTTTTCCAGAGCGGCCGGGTAAAGGATATCTACATTCGTTTCGAGCACTGCATCACGCGGGATGTTTTGGGCACCGGGGAAGTCAAGCACACTACCAGTTCGCAATTTGTGGATGACTAAAGCTTTGGCATCCAGACCCTGGGGATTGTAAACGCCACCCTTGGAGTCGCTGGCGGCAATCAGTTTTCCACCCAACAGTTCCTCGTGCAGCAAGGCTGCACGCTGCCCGGCGTTACCAAATCCCTGAACTGCAAATGTTTTGGGCTCAATACTCAAATAACGGCAAGCTTCGCGTACGGCAAAAACGCCTCCCCGTGAGGTTGCATCACGCCGGCCTTCAGTGCCCCCAATTGGCAGTGGTTTGTCCGTGAAAACGCCCGGCTGGTGACGCCGAAGGATGGTTTCGAATTCATCCAGCATCCAGGCCATTGTCTGGGGATTGGTGTACACGTCCGGTGCCGGGATGTCTTTGTCTACACCCAAAATGTCAGCACTTGCCCGAATGTAAGCGCGGGCAATGTTTTCCAATTCCCGTGCTGACAAAGATCGTGGATCACAAACCACACCGCCTTTGGCGCCACCCAGGGGCAAATCAACCACAGCGGTTTTCCAGGTCATCCAGGCGGCCAGGGCTCGAATGACATCTACCGTTTCATCCGGATGAAAGCGAATGCCACCCTTGGCTGGTCCGCGGGCATAATTGTACTGAATCCGGTAAGCATGAAAAATTTCAACCCGACCATCGTCCATTTTTACCGGTAAGCTGAACTTGAATTCACGTTGAGGCCATTTTAAAAATTCGGTTGTTGCACGATCGAGATTTAAAATTCGGGCCGCTTCCTCGACCTGCTTTTGCGCTACACTAAAGGAATTGTAGGATTTCATTATGATTCCCTCAAATTTGTATTTTGTGTATCATCTGGCTCTTCCGGCCTGACTTCCAGGATAATACGATACCAGCAATTGCGACAAATTAACATGCGGTCCACACTTAATAATACCTGTTCCCACATGGTTAAGGGGTGTCCACAATGCGGGCAGTTTTGTGGAGGGGTGGAAGTATACATTGTTTTTTGTTTCTTATCCACTACTTGACTCCGGGTTTAGTGATAACGCCCTGGTTTTTACGCCCGTTCATCAATACCTGAACAGGTTTTGTTAAACGAATATGTTTGGTAAACTCAAAGGATTTATTGGTAGGCTGGCTGGTTAACCAATCCCAATCAATAAAGCCCTGGTTTTTAAACTGATTGACTGTAAAATAGCCAACCATAAAAGAGGTCAGATTTTGAAAGAAATGCGAACCCTGGGAGGGTTCTACCATAAAATCTTTAAAGCTGGCTTCCACGATGGCTTTGGCACCGGAAATCTGCTCCCAGTTAACCGGAATTCCTAACCAGGGATCAAGGGAGCCCCAACGGCCAACGCCAATCAGTAAATAGGGCCGGTTTTCATTGACTAATAATGCATTTAACTTGCTGACTTCCTCGGCGACCTGGCGTGATTTGGCCCGATCAAATTTGTGGTAATCGACATAAACAATGTCGTAAATATCTTTAATAATGCCATGTCCCAATACGCAGGTTGATTGGCAAAGAATTTGCTCTGGTTGAAAATCTTCCAAATTAATTTGTTCCAATTCGCGTTTAAGTACCAGAGGTCTCATCTGCAAAACGCCAAATTCCTTGACACCCTCTGGATTTTTACCGGACATATCTACTGCAAATTCAATTTCCACCGGGGTGCCCATACCCCAGCTGCCCATCTCTAAAAGCAAAATTAAGATGGGGCTCAATGGGAATATGTTGTGTTTAAGAATAGGAGCAAAGCTTACTACACGGGGCCCCGGTCTTGAAAGCCCATCGACAATGCGATCTTCATGAAGCAGGTAAGTGGAACCAACGTAGTAAAGACATCCATCTTCTTCGGCTTGCTTTAATGGGAACAAACGCACAGCTTCGTCAAATGGTTGTAAGGATTCGCTGGAGTGCTGATCAAAATCCAAAGCGTAAAATTTGTGCTGACTGGTTCTTAAAAATTCTTTGATGGAATAGAATTGAGCGATGTGGTTGGGATATTTCGGTGAAAATTTTAAGGTGTTACCTCCTTCGACCACCCATTCGCCAAGGCCCAGGGCCACGGAAGCGATACCGTCTTCCGGTTTTTGGGGCGGTGTAGGGTAAAAGTTGTAGCTTTTAGCAACTCCGGAAAAGGTCGGGTAAAAGCGATTTTGATGACGCGAACCGACCATTTTCTGGATGATGACCGCCATCTTTTCTTCTTCCAGACGGTAACTGGTCACGCGAATGTACTGCTTGGCTGCCTGAAAAAAGGTAGAAGCGTAAACGCGTTTGATTGCGTTCAGTAATTCATTTAAGCGGATTAAAGGATTTTCGTGATTGTTGGCGATCATGTAAGTCTGGTACACACCGGCAAATGGATGATATTGTGAGTCTTCCAAAAGACTTGATGAACGGATAGCCAATGGTTCCTTAACCAGGTCGAGGAAGGAGACCAGGGCGGCAATAATCTCCGGTGGAAATTTGGTGGCAGCCAGAAAACGCCGGGTGATTTCAATATCGTCATCGCTGCTTAAGGCAAATTCCCTCAGATTGTTGTCCTCCAGAAAGGCATCAAAAACATCGGTGCCCAGCACAATGGCCGGAGGAACAAAAATTTTAACTCCTGGGAATCGATCCGTTATCTGATAATTGGTAATCAAAGTGTTTACAAAACTCAGGCCACGGGCCTTGCCTCCCAAAGAGCCTCCGCCTACCCGGGCAAATCCGCTTTGAACATCGAAAGATTCTTTTTTAAAATCAGTGATAATTCCTTGTTGCCTTATTTTCCGGTAAGTTCTCAGTGAATCGATCAGATGCTGGCGCAGTGCTTCCAGTGACGGGAAATCGCTTACTTTTCTGGGACGAAGTTTGTGCGCCAACCAGAACTCGGTACGGGCTTTTAACCAGGTTGAAAAGTGATTGCGTTCGGCGTGGTACTTGATGCTTTCCGGAGGAACGACTTTTAGCTGTTCCTCCAGCGAAATTAAATCGGTGGCCCGACCGACTTCAACGCCATCCGGAGTACGGAAGATAAAGTCACCAAAGCCAAATTGGGTAATAGTAAAGCGTCTTAATTCCTGGAGTAAAGTCGGAGAATCTTTTAAGACGAAATGGGCTCCCAAAGCCAGGGCGCGTTCCTGAAACTGAGCATGATTGGATTGAAGCAATACGGGAATATCATCATGCCTTTTGCGCACTTCGGC
>CAYNLJ010000172.1:0-5055 GCA_964398005.1 uncultured Caldithrix sp.
ATGTGCCCGGCGACCATATTTCCATGTTATTGCAACCGCACGTTCCAAAAGTTGCTGAAAAGATTGATAATTTACTTAAGGAAAAATAAATTGCCTGATTCTTTTGCGTAAAATCAAAAATAAACTCGAAACTTTGGGTTATTTTTGGGTGTTAACAAACCATCAGTAAATGGATTTACTGGGCAAATAGGTGGGGTATCAAATTGGATAGTATTATTGGAATCTTAAAAGAGGATTGGTGGCGTCTTTTAAAGGACAATCATTTTAATCTTCATCCTTTGGCAACACCGCAGGCATTAATAATCTCTGTTTACAGTCTCAACAACAGCAAAGACAAGAAGCGCGAGGAGGAACAATTTGGAGCAGCCATTGCAGCCACGCAAATTACCTCTCCTCCTCTGTTTATCTTAGGCCACTGGCGCAGTGGTACCACGCTCTTACAAAATTTGCTTGTGCAGGACCCGAACTTCGTCTCACCAAACATTTTCGAGTGCCGCAACCCGCACACGTTTCTGGTGCGACAAAAACTTTTTGAAATACGTCGCGAAAAACTCAAAAACATTAAACGGCCCACCGATAATGTACACATCAGTCTGGACAGCCCGGGAGAAGAAGAATTTGGGGTTGGGGTGATGAGTTTAATGACGCCCATGCTGGGCTGGGTCTTTCCCAAAAGAAGGGATTTTTACGAGAACTTTCTAACCTTTGAAGGCGTAGGGCATGAACAATTGAATGCCTGGAAAAATCATTATTTTTATTTCTTAAAAAAGGTAACCTATAAACACCG
This sequence comes from uncultured Caldithrix sp., assembly GCA_964398005.1. Lineage (GTDB taxonomy): Bacteria > Calditrichota > Calditrichia > Calditrichales > Calditrichaceae > Caldithrix. The sequence goes on from CAYNLJ010000172.1 coordinate 788, forward strand.
GAAACCTTTGGTACTGAAATCACCGGTCAACACGGCACGATTAAAATTTCTCAATGAAATGTTTCCTGAAGCACGCTATGTTCACCTCCACCGTCATCCCTACGATGTTTTTCGTTCGACTTTAAAAATGTACCAAACGACGGTTACCCAATCTTCTTTTCAGGGTAAGCCAAAGCGAAATGTGGAAGATGACATCATCAGCCATTACAAAAGGATGCACGAAGCTTATTTTCAAGACCGTCAATCAATTCCGGCCGATCGATTACTGGAAATTGGCTTCTCCCGGTTGGAAACAGATCCCATGGGCACCCTGCGCCAAATTTATGAATACTTCGATTTACCGAATTTTGCGCAGGCGGAACCTGGCTTTAAGGCCTATCTTGATTCTCAGAAAGGTTACCAGAAAAATAAACACCACCCATTGCCTGAAGCCTTGAAAAAGAGACTTCAGCAGGAATGGGCCAATAGTTTTGATTCCTGGAACTATGAAGTCTGATAAAACTTTTCAATTTTAATATGAAATTTTTTATTAGATTTATGGCAGGGATTAGAAATTAGTAAAAACACTGTATGAAGATCAGCACGGGCGAGTCAGTGAGCCAGATAGAAAAAAGTGAAACAAAGCCTTTGAAATTTTTTAATCGAAATTATTTGTTGCTTTTTCAGGGGCAATTTGTCAGCCGGATCGGGACCCAGGTTTTTCTGTTCGCCATGATAATCTGGGTTACGGAAACCTACAACTCAACAAGTTTGGTTGGATTACTGGGCATGGCTTCTGGTATTCCCCCGGTTTTGCTGGGCGCCTTTGCCGGCGTGTTTGCCGATCGCTATTCCAGGAAATCGATTATTGTCTGGAGCGACGTTTTAAATGGTGTAACAATTCTCGGCCTGTCACTGCTTTTTTTCCTGTTTCCCGATAACCGGACGGTCATCTTCATTGGTCTCCTGGCTGTCAGCATTCTGTCCGCCACCATTACCTCCTTTTTTTCACCGGCCATTGGTGCCGCACTTCCTGATATCATTCCCGAAGACCGGATTCCGGCTGCCAACTCCTTAGGCCAGTTTTCCATGCAGATCAGCCGCTTAATCGGCCAGGGATTAGGCGCTCAAATTTTGGCTGTTCTGGGCGCTCCGCTTCTTACGCTGCTTAATGGACTAACTTTTATCTTTTCGGCTCTCAGCGAAAGCTTCATGGAGATTCCGCAAAAAATCCCCGAACGCAGCAAAACCCTGAAAGCTCAATACAATGATTTTAAAAAAGACATCAAAGAAGGATTTCTGTACATATGGCGGGACAAAGGACTTCGCCATCTGGTGTTCATTTCCGTATTTATTTCATTTTTCTCAGCCCCGGTAATGATTCTGCTGCCCTTCTTCGTGCGTGACTTTCTGAAGGTCTCCTTTCAATGGTTCGGATACATGCTCATCGTCTTTGGTCTGGGCACCACCTTGGGCTATGCCATTGTTGGTATTTTTCGCTTCAGGGGTAAAACCCGCAAAAATCTGGTCATCATCTTTACCGTTTTGGAAGCATCCTCCACGGTGCTTCTCGCCTTTTGCCAGAATCAGTACCAGGCCATGGCTGTCATGTTCATGCAGGGTTTTTTCAGCGGCTTTGTAATGGTCAATATTACCTCATTAGTCCAGATCACCACGCCAACTGAAATTCGCGGACGTGTTTTTGGCGTGGTCACTACCATTACCGGCAGCATTGCGCCTCTGGGCATGGGGCTGGGTGGTGTGGTCGCCGATTTGTTACACCAGAACATTCCCTTGTTGTTCATTATTTTAGGTTCCATAATCATTGGTCTGGTAGTGCTCGTCTCCCTGAGTCCCCACTACCAGCGTTTTCTGTCCTACCGTACAGAATGGGAAGAAGAAGAAGAAAGAAAAATTTCAGGTCTCTATTACAAAATCCGATATTTACAACCTGGAGAATTAGATATTGATGAAAAATAAATTTAAGGAGGTTTACCATGAGCGCCGAAGATCGCGAAGACAAAACTATTTACAAAGTCGTGGTTAACCACGAAGAACAATATTCCATCTGGCCGGCCGATCGCGAAAATCCATTAGGCTGGCGGGATGCCGGAAAAAGCGGTACAAAAGAGGAATGCCTGGCTTACATTAAGGAAGTCTGGACGGACATGCGACCGCTCAGTTTACGTAAAAAAATGGAAGAAATGGAGAAGCAGACGGGGAAATAACTTACTCCGTCTGCCGGATCAACTTCAACGGATTGTCTGTAAATCTATTTTAGGGTGATTCCAGTTAAGATTCACTTTTTCAATCGAGTGCAACAGGCTCATTTTACCCGGGTCTGATCTGCGTTTAAAATAATGCTGTATCAGCAATCTTAATTTGAATTTGCTTAATGTTTTTGATGGCATTGCTTACGTCAAAACTTTATTAAAAATTGGATAAATTTAACATGAATCAGGATAAATGGATTGTAATTCCCCAGCCCCGACCGGCAGCTAAAATCATCTTAATTTGCTTTCCCTTTGCCGGCGGCAGTTCAAATAGTTTCCGTTCCTGGACTGGCATTCTGCCACCCGTAGTGGAATTGTGGGTCACAGAATTACCGGGCCATGGCAGTCGCTTGTCTGAACCGCTAGCTGAAAATATTGGGGAATTGACTGCTCCTCTTTCCCGGGCCATTGCTGAAAAGGTTGACAAACCATTCGCTATTTTTGGCCACAGCATGGGCGCCTTGTTGGGTTTTGAAGTGGCACTCCACCTGCAAAACCACTTTCAAAAAATCGCCGAACACATTTTCCTTTCCGGACATGGAGCTCCGGGTACTCCCCGCCATGAGCCGGAGATCCATCATCTGCCCAAGCCTCAGTTCATCGCCAAAATTAAGGAATACAATGGCACACCACAGGAAGTGCTGGAAAATGAAGAACTAATGGAATTGATGTTCCCCATTCTGAAAGCCGATTTTAAAATTTGTGAAACCTACCAACATCAGGACGCGGGACAGTTGCAGGCACCCATTACAGCCATGGGTGGAATTCAGGACCCTTCCATTACCCGACAGGATCTGGAACAATGGGCGCAGTTTACCAGCAGTAGATTCAACGTGCGTTTCTTCCCCGGCGACCACTTTTATCTGCTGCATCAAAAAATCAATTTGCTGAAAGCCATATTAACAGATATCAGTAGTCATTTTAACTTAGTGAATATCTGATGGATAACTGGCATAGCTGGCAGACTTGTCTGTTTAATTTTGATGCTTCCCATCAGGTTCACATCTGGCTGATGCCGGTCCGGAACAGTGAACCATTTCTAAAATTTCTTACCGAAGCAGAGATTCAGCGGGCCAATAAGTTTCGCGTTCAAACTGCCCGCGACCAGTTTGTAGTGGCCCGGGCGGCACTGCGTGTTCTGTTAAATCGTTATTTTCAACTGGAAAGTCCCACGATTCAATTTAAGATCAACCAGTACGGCAAACCTTTCCTAGAACACCCCAACATTTTTTTCAACGTTTCCCATTCCTATGATTGGGTTTTAATTGGACTGAGTCAGGAAATGGATTTAGGAGTCGACATCGAGAAAATGCGTTCAGACATCGATCTGCCAAAATTGGCCGAACGTTTCTTTTCAAAAAAAGAAGTCTCTTTTTTTAATCAACTGCCGGAGGCACAAAAAGCCATCGGCTTTTTCAATGCCTGGACCCGTAAAGAAGCTTACATCAAAGCCAGGGGCATGGGCCTGGCCATTCCCCTGTCCGGCTTTTCCGTTGAATTGCGTCCGGAACATCCGGCAACAATTATTGAAACTTCACACGACCCGGCCGCAGTCAGAAAATGGTCATTAAAAGACCTGCCCGCTCCGGAGGGTTACCGCGCGGCTGTGGTGGCCCAGGCTGTAGATTTTAATTTGAAACTTTGGTCCGGTAATCATTTTTTGGAATCTCTGGATTAATCAATCAATTCAGGTAAAAGTGATGGCTTTCACAGTTTAATACCTCAGACTTTAATAAACTTTATCAGATTCATTAAATCATAGACTATTTAGGCCGAAAAGAAGATCACAACAAAAAATAGAATTTTAATTTTGCTGATTTTTGTTTAATTTTAATCGGCAGGCGGTCTTTAACAGCTGGGAATGTTTTTTATGAAAATGTTTAATTTATTGGTTCTTTTGATCTTGTTTTTAATTTTTGCCTGTGATGCGCCGAGGGAAAATCCATTCGATCCCCAGTCTTCCAATTACTTACAGCAGGTTGAAAGTACAATTGTCGTAAAACATCTTTATCCGCC
>CAYNLJ010000173.1:0-5054 GCA_964398005.1 uncultured Caldithrix sp.
GGTAAATCATTTTTGTCCAGGGACAAAAACCAGCGCACGTAGGCCCGCTCCAGTTCCATAAAACCGCCTACCTTTTTCCGATCTGAATGATGCACTTCCAGATGTTGTACCTTACCAAAAATCCAGTTCAGCATATCAAAAAAATGAATGCCGATATTGGTGGCCACGCCTCCGGATTTTTCAACACTGCCTTTCCAACTGTAAAAGTACCACTTGCCGCGTGAGGTAATGTAGGTTAAATCAATGGGAATTTTTTGATCTTTGGGCGACTTTAAAACTCGTTCACGCAAAGCTTTTATGGTTGGATGTAAACGCAATTGCAACACATTGTACACCCGGTGGCCACTTTCCTTTTCAATTTCAGCCAGAGCATCAAGGTTCCATGGATTGAGTACCAGCGGTTTTTCACAAATGGCATCTGCATCCACACGCAGGGCAAAACGGATGTGCGCATCATGCAGGTAATTTGGTGAACAAATGCTTACGTAATGGACTTCTTTACCCTGATTTTGACGCCTTAATTTTTCCACATGCCGGTCAAAGCGTTCAAATTCCACAAAAAAATCCACGTCATCAAAATAAGAATCCAAAATCCCGACAGAATCAGCCGGATCTGTTGCACAGACCAATCGATTGCCTGTCTCCTTAATCGCTTTCAAATGCCGGGGCGCAATGTAACCAGCAGCTCCAATCAGCGCAAAATTTTTCATCTTACCTCCAGGTTTTCCTGCACAATGTCAACTGCAGATCCGGATTAAATCATTAAATACGACTTGTTTTTCTATTTAGCTGAATGCGTCCAATATAACAATTCACCTTAAAAATTACAACCTTTACCAGGTAGCCGCTTTACTGACGATGCTTGTTTTAATTCCATTTTCCCTGTATATTCGATTATTCAGAACGGCAAAGGAGTTGGTAATGTTTGGCTTGGAAATTCTCGCTAAAATTTTCAAAATTTTGCGATCAGAAGACACCCCCTCACAAATTGCAGTGGGCTTTAGTCTGGGTATGATTTTGGGTTTAAGCCCGCTTTTAACCCTGCACAATGTGCTTATTATTTTGATTGTTATTATTTTCAGAGTAAATCTGGGTAGTGTCATCTTCTCTTTTGCACTGTTCAGTGGTCTTGCGTATCTGCTCGATCCGCTATTCCACAATCTTGGGTATTACTTATTGGTCGATCTTTCGGCATTGCACGGTCTGTGGACTTACCTTTACCAGTTTCCTCTGGTTGCTCTAAGTCGCTATAATAATACCGTGGTCATGGGCAGCCTGGTAGTGAGCCTGATTCTTTTCCTGCCGATTCTGTTTTTGATGAAATATTTTGTCATTTACTATCGTCAGCATCTTGACCCCAAATTTCAAAAGTTGAAAATTGTGCAACTTTTTAAATCCACCAAGTTTTATTCTGTTTACAAAAAAATCCAGGCAGTGAGGCAATAATGATACGTTGGAAAGGCGTAACCTTCTTAATTGTAGTCGCGGTTATCATTTTTATTTTAAGCTTGATTTTCACCGATCGCTGGTTGGAAGGTCAATTGGAAAAAGCAGGCAGCCAGCTGGTCGGCGCCAAAGTAGAAATCGATGGGTTTGATTTTTCACCTTTCAGCACACAGATTAAATTGAAACGGCTGCAGGTCACCGATCCCAAACACACCATGCGCAATCTGTTCGAAACCGGAAATTGTGAAATCAACTTTGAATTCTGGCCGCTGCTTTCGAAAAAGGTAATCGTGGAAAATTTTCAAATTCACGATTTTAAAACGAATACTCCACGCCAGACCGATGGAAGTTTACCAAGGGAAGAACAGCAAAGCAGAAATCAGACCAGCCGGTTATTTCAAAAATCATTACAAAAAGTGGCTGAAAATATTGAGCAAGGCAGTGGACTTCCCCTGCAAAACATGCGTAGTCAGGTTAATGTGGACAGCATCTTTAAAATACTGGAATTAAAATCACCACAGAAAATCGATTCCCTGCAAAAGGCTTTAAATCTTTCATTTGAAAAATGGAATCAAAAACTGACTACACTGGAATATGAAAAGGATATTCAGGAAATCCAGCAGCAGATTAAAAAAATTGATCCGCAAAAGATAAAAACTCTGAAAGAGCTGCAATCCACCCTTAAAGTTCTGCAAAAATCCAAGAAAAAAATCGAACAACTGGCTGATTCTGTAAAAACCACACAAAAAGAACTGCAGGCAGAAATTAATCAGTTACGACAAAGTATTTCCCTCGTAAAAAGCTGGATAGAAGCCGATTACCAGCAGGCGTTGGCCAAAGCCAGATTGCCGGAACTTTCCAAACAAAACATGGCCCGCATGTTGTTTGGCAGTACATTGATTCATCGTCTGGAACAATATCTTGGCTATCTGCAAACCGGACGTTTTTACCTCAGTAAGCTTCAAGCAGATAAACCCAAAAAGCAAAAACCGCCCCGTTTCAAAGGTCAGGACATCTATTTTTACTCTCCCAATGGGCGACCCGATTTTTGGGTCAAACAAATTTCACTTTCGGGTGAAACCAATGATGGCCTGCAATTAGCAGGTCAGTTAATCGACCTGATTTCTGACCAACGATTTATTAATCGTCCGACCACCATTAAAATTAGCGGACAGAGTGGCAATCAGCGTGCCTTTCAACTGGACGGCCGTTTGAATTATTTAAATAAAGTACCTGAAGAGACGTTCCAGATAAAGTACTCCGGATTTTCATTGAACAATACAAAAATCTCCGATTCGCCTTACTGGCCGTTCAATATTGAAAAAGGTATTGGTCAATTGCAGGCTGAACTTAATTTGAAGGGCGATACGCTGTTCAGCAAAATTTATTTTGTAGCCCGACAATTGTCCTTTGACAAGCCAGCCGAACAAAAACTTAACTATGCTCAGCAATTGATTTTTGAAACTGTTCAACAACTTTCCAGTCTGGATTTAAAAGCCCAAATTCAGGGTCAGGCCGGGCACTGGAAAATCAATTTAAATTCTAATCTTGATGAACTTCTGCTGGCACAATTCAGAAAAAAACTGTCCGGGGAATTACAGAAAGCTCAGGCTCGTTTGCGTCAGGAAATTGAAAAACGGACAAAACCTCATCAGGAACAATTTTTAAAATTTGTGGATCAAAAACAGCAATGGATTGACCAGCAAATCCAAAAGCATGAAAAAGAACTAAATCAGCTGAAGGCCGAATACAATAAACGACAACAGGAAATCAAAAAACGCATTGACCAAGAGAAGAAAAAGGCTGGAAAACAGGTTGAAAAAAAATTGAAGAGTTTATTTAAATGACACTAAATGAATTTCAGGAATTACTGCAGAAAAATATTATTACAGTGGGCTATTTTTCAACTGAAACTTGTAATGTTTGCAAGGTTTTAAGACCTCAGGTACGTCAAATTTGCAGCAAATTTGATGACGTGCATTTTGAATATGTCGATATTGAAAAGGCACCTGAATTAAGAGGGCAATATCTGGTATTCAGTGTGCCGACCATCATCGTATTTGTCGAAGGGCGCGAGCACAAACGGTTAAATCGTTACATGTCTTTACAGGAATTTGAGAACGAGCTTACCCGAATAGTAGAAATTCTTAACTCGTAAGAAAAACTAAGCCCTTCGAACCACGAACTAACGAAATCTTGAAAGCTGATTCGCGGATCTTTCCCCTACTCGTGATCCTCGGCTTGGCTGCATCTCTTTCATTAGATGTGAGACAATGCCATTTACATTAATTTGGCTTTCCTGCTGAATTAGAAATTTGTTTCACTGTCTTTTCCACTGACTTTCGAGAAGTTCCATTATTTGTTAAATTCTTTCTGCTCAATAAAAAAGTGACGGCTTATGACTAAAAAAGACAACATATACGCAACCCCATTAGAACGGGTCAGCGGTTTTAGATTTGATGAAAAAGTAGCCCGCGTTTTTTCGGACATGATTTCACGATCGGTTCCGGGCTACAAAGAGATTCTGCAAGGCATCAGTCTGCTGGCAGCCTACCACGCACAACCTCACAGCCGTTGTTATGATCTGGGCAGTTCACTGGGTGCCGCCAGCCTGGCCATCAGTCAGGGCGTAAAGGACAAACCCGGTATTCAAATCATTGCCATTGACAACTCTCCGGCCATGATCAGAGAAAGCAGGACGTATCTCAAGCATGCTGCCAGGCCGGTGCAACTGATTTGTGCAGATCTTAGAGATATTCACATTAAGAACGCATCCGTAATCGTTTTAAATTTTACCTTACAATTCATTGCTCCGGAAAATCGCCAGGCGGTTTTACAACCAATTTTTAATGGCCTGTTGCCTGGTGGCATTTTAATCATTTCCGAAAAAATCATCTTCCCTGATGCTCAGGAACAAGCTTTCCAGGAGGCGTTACATTTGGCCTTTAAAAAGGCCCACGGTTACAGTAATCTGGAAATAAGCCAAAAACGGAGCGCTCTGGAAAATGTTTTAATCCCGGAAACTTTTGCACAACACCGACAAAGGTTGCTAGACATTGGCTTTAAGCAGTGTTTTCAATGGTATCAAAACTTTAACTTTATCTCCATGGTAGCCATAAAATGATCGACTACACGCCTTTTTTACGTTTAATGTCCGAGCAGACGGAAATTCCTGAAATCTGGATCGAAGAATTTCCATCGCAAATCGAACAGGCTTTGCATCCAAAGCAAAACAGCGATATTTTAATCTGGGAAGAAGTACTGGCCCAATTGCCTGAGGTGCAACCCTCAGAGATTAATTTGAATGAAGATGTCATTCGCATTGGTAAAAAAAGTGACTTGACAAAAGCGGAATGGGAACAACTAAAAACACAACTGCGTCGCTTGCATCCCTGGCGCAAGGGGCCCATTTCTTTTTTTGATCTGCTGATCGAAACCGAGTGGCGTTCGGATATGAAATGGAATCGCCTGAAAGATCATATCGAACCGCTGAATGGTCGTCTGGTACTGGATGTGGGCAGTGGAAACGGGTATTTTTGCTGGCGCATGCGCGGCAGCGGTGCCCGCCTTGTTATGGGAATTGATCCTTATTTGACCTATGTTTATCA
>CAYNLJ010000174.1:0-5033 GCA_964398005.1 uncultured Caldithrix sp.
GGATTAATGACTGCCACAGCAGGGGGCATCTTGCCTTCCGGCAGGTGATGGTCGGTTACGACGACATCAATCCCGAGGCTGGCGGCATGATCAATTGCTTCGGCTGAGGAAATTCCGTTGTCCACCGTAATCACCAGCTTAGCGCCCATCTCGGAAATTTGATCTACAGAACTGTCGCGCAAGCCATAACCGTCCTTTTGTCGGTTGGGTAGCAGATAATCAACAGGGTAATCAATCTTTCTGAAAAAATAAAGCATTAAAGCGGTAGACGTAATACCATCGACGTCGTAATCGCCAAAGACAACAATTTTTTCCCCCTTGTCCAGAGCCTGCAGAACTCGCTTTACGCCTTTTTCCATGTCTGGCAGCAGATAGGGATCATGCATCCGTTCTGAAAGTTTGAAAGATTCCAGATGGCTAGTGGACAGATTTCTATTTTCTAAAAGGACCTCAACAATGGAACGTGTTGGGTCGGTGTTTAAAATTTTCCAGTAATTTTTAGGTAACCGCAATACAATCTCCTTTTGCACTTTTCGCTACAAAAACCGGTTGAATTTTTGTTAAAGAGGCTTCATGTTTTCCCTCATTGCCCGCAGGCATTTAAGGGAAAATAAAAGGTTCTTTTGACAGTTAAAGCAAACCAGTAATTGAATTTCAACAGGGTTAAGTTTTTGAATTTACCCCAAATCATAAAGTTGGGTTGAGTTCTGTCTCTAACCGGAGACAAAACCGATTCAATTTTGTTTAATTTTGAATTGAAGCAGACTCATATTTCAAAAGACAATTTTACGCAATTAAGGAACAGGAAGCAAAATTGATCAGACAAAGGTTTTGATTTCGACTAATGACCGGATTTCTTCCAAAAAGGGTGAGGATTTCTGACGCCTTCCATTGCGATTGCGCACCAGTGTAAAAATCACTTCACTCTTACCGCGAGTCATGCCAACGTAAAGCAGCCGCTTTTGTTCAGCCAGCTTTTTGTGAAAAGGGCGGTCGTCTTCGTCATCCTCGCGATAGGTGTGACTGCTGGGAATGTTGCGGTCTTCCATGCCGCAAATAATGACTTTTTCAAATTCCAATCCTTTAGCCGCGTAAAGCGTTAACAGCGAAACCGCATTAACCGGTTCAAGATTGTCCTGAGTACTCATCAGCGAAATGTACGACAAAAATTCGCTGATGGCCCTATCAATGGGCATGTCTTTGTATTCCTTGCTCATTAACAGAATGCGCTCAAAAAATTCACGATTGGAATCGTAATGGTTTATCCGTAAATCGTGCAAATGCGACAGCTTTTGCAATTCGCTCAACAACTGATCGTCGTCTTTTTGAAAGTGGGCGGCAAAGGATTTACGGATTTTGGAAAAGGGTGAAAGCAACTTTTCTAACCCGACCTGAAAAAGAATTTTGTCTTCCTTGTTGGTCAGACATTGTTCCAGAAAATTACCCAGGGCCACAAACTCTGTAAATTCTTCACCAGAGGTCAGAATTTCTCTTCTTTTGACTTCTTTCAGCAATTGCCGGAAAATTAAGTGCAGTACTTTAACATCATCCAGCGCCCGGTGGCGGGTACCGGTGTCCAGTTTGTAGCGGTAGGCCAGTGCATCAATGGAGTTTTTATCATTGGGAAAAAGATTGCGAGCCAGAATTAATGAATCATAACGGATGTGCTGCGGTTTTTTTAAGTTCAGTTCGCGAATGTAACGATCCAGGATTTGAAAATCGAAAGCATAGCCGTTGTGAGCAATCAGCATATCATTGCCAATAAAATCCAAAAAACGTGGCAGCACCTGGTCAATGGTAGGCGCATCCTTAACATCATCAGCAGAGATGTGGTGCACCTCTTCTGCAGCCGGATCGATGGCCATCTGCGGATTGACCAGCGTCTGAAAGGTTTCGCAAATTTCTCCGTCTTTAACTTTAACAGCGGCAATTTCGACAATACCAGTGGTTTTGGGATTGTTGCCGGTGGTTTCCAGGTCGAACACCACATAGTCATTGAAAATTTTTTCATCTAAAGATTGCAACTGGTATTGTAACCAGCGAAAGAGTACGGTAAGACTTCCCTGCCGGGCGCTCCCCTTACTCTGGTATAAATGCAGTTCAAAGTCAGAAATGGCATCCTTTTTAAAGGGAGTCAACAATAAGACCAGATCCGGCGGCGAAACATGGACAATTTTTTCTTCGTCCAGGCCATGAATGGTGATGCCCAGTGCCTGTTCCAGCATCCGGCAACCAAGGTAGCAAATTTGCGGGTCAGAATGATAAAGCCAGATTTTTCGCCGATCGCTTAACAGGTATTTCTCCTTTTTAAAAGCAACCTCTTCCAAATGTTTGTGGGCGCTGCTCAGTTTAGAAGCCTGCAACGATTGAATGTTGTTAATGATCTCTTTTGTTAATTGGTCAAAACGGAAAAAGGTTTTTAAATTAATTAAATTGGCCAGATTCCCAATAAAGGTTTGTACCTTATTGCGAACCGTTCTACTGTTAAAGTTATTAACCGCGTAATCATTAAGCGCTTTTTTTAAAGAACACTGATTTTTTTGAGCCTGCTGTTGAATTTGCTTAAAAAGATGTTCTCCCAATTCATAGAGCATCAATTGTTCCAAAAGAAGTGGGTCAGAAGGATCGCGAATGATTTTCAGATAAAGCAAAAAGCGTTTCATGATGGGGTGGTCGGTAATGTTCCGGCCGGCAGCCATTTGAAAAGGAATCCGTTCTTTTAGGAAAAAATGAGCTAATTTTTCGCCCATATTGTGGTAAGGGTAAAGAATGGCAATGTCACTTAAATCGACTTGTTCTTCCTGGTTCCAGTATTGAATTTTTTTGAGAATGAAATTGATTTCCTGCATTTCAGTGTCAAAAAAGACGGCACTAAGATTGGCGTCAGTATTCTGAACACTTTCGATCTTCTTTTCAGGTTCAATGCGATCGGTGTCTTTTAAAATGAGCTGAGCTGCTTCAATAATAGGCTGTGCAGAGCGGTAGTTCTTTTCCAGAAAATGGATCTTTTCAATGTGAAAATCTTCAATAAATTGACGGATGTTCTCCGGGTTGGCACCCCGCCAGGAATAGATGGATTGATCATCATCGGCTACCACAAAAATGTGCCGATGTTTTTCAGCTAACATTTTAATGATCTGGTATTGAACTTTGTCTGTGTCCTGAAATTCATCAACCAATATGGCCTGGAACATGAAACGGTACTGATCTAATACATCCGGGTGTTTTTCAAACAGTTCTTTGGTTAGTATTAGAATCTGGTCGTAATCAATCAGATGATGCCTTTCAAGGTGGCGTTGATATTCCTGAAAGATACTGGAGGAAAAAGGAGGTAGTGGTTTGTCTTTAAGACGGTGATTAGAGATGGCCAGTTGAATACCCTTGATTTTTTGATAGACGTCCCGCACCATTCTGCGGGTAAGCAAATCCCGAATTAAAGTCTTTTGATATTCTTCGTCGCAAACAGAGAAAAAAGGATGTAAACCGGCTAACTCATGATTTTTCCGCAGAACCATCAGACAAAAAGAGTGAAAGGTACCACAGAAAATTTTATTGGCACGTTCTTTCAGAATTTGTTCTAAACGGGTTCTGAGTTCATTGGCGGCTTTATTGCTAAAAGTTAATGCCAGAATTTGATCGGGGGGAATATGATATTTCTCAACCAGGTAAATAATGCGCGCTATTATGGTTCTTGTTTTTCCGGTGCCGGGTCCGGCGATCAATAAAAGAGGTTGGCGGGGGCTGGTGACCGCAGCCCTTTGCTCTTCGTTTAATTCGCTTAAATATTTTTCGCTTTCCATTGCTTAAAAGGATTTAATTAATTTCAAAAAACTGCCAAATTTTTCAAAGGACAGTTCAAAACGACCGCTGTCTCTAAAAGCCTTGTAGCGTTCCCGGCTGGCTTGCAAGCGCTTGGCATCGTAAGTTTCGGCAAAATCGATGATCATGGGATAGGCGCCGATTTGTTGAAGATTCATTGGGTCGTTTAAAATCAAAACATCAGCAGCGGGTTCCACCGGCTGATCAATCAAAAGAATCGGCTCAAGGGGTTGTGTGGAGTCCTGGACATTTTTATTTATAATAACGTGTGGTAAAAAGCTATCCGGTTTACGTACCCACAACATCTGGTCAATTTTCTTTAATGCTGGAAGTGAAGAAGCGAAGATATGAATCTTTTTTCCAATCTGATGAAGATTTTCGGTAATATCCGCAATAAACTGTTCTTTGCGGGCAACAGCTAATTCAACAAAAATGACTTTCTGCATTTCAAAACATCTTTCCAATTTCCAAACGAATGTCAAACGTAGAATGGTTTGTCCGTTGGGCAAAACTATCGTTAAATTTGATGAAACGATATTGTAAGCGCAGCCCTAAAAAATATTGACTTTCAAGGGCGATATCTACACCGCTGGCTAAATAGCCGCTAAAGCCGAAAACATATTCATCTTTTCGTTTGGGGTCCTCGGGAAAATTAATACCGTAAACAGGTCCCGCTCCGATCATGACAAAAGGACGTAGGGTGTCGTCAATCTCGCGGGCGAATAATCGCTTTTTCAATGTGATCAGCAGATCAAGCATATAGGCGTTGTTTTCTTTGTTAATCGTAATCGGTAAACCGGTCCAGGGATCAATTAAGTCTATTTGATTGCGGTCCCTTAATAAAAACACATCCATTTCTGCGCCAATGTGAAAAAAGCCGTTGGTCGGTAAAGCGTAAAAAACGCCGATTCCGGTACCTTGTTCAACAACGCTAAATGCCACGCCACCTTGTTTAAATGTTTTAGGTTCCGGGTCTTTCAAAATGTATTTCTCATATTGAGCAAATATTTGAAGGGGAATCAATGTTATAAAAATAAGAAATAATTTATTCAAATTAATCCTCCGGACATTACAAACTCATATTTTTAATGGTTCGTCGTAATTTGTGTTCCAAAAATTTATCATTTATTTAACTAAAAATGATATTTTTGGAGATCAATTTGTTGACATTTTTTAAGTATATTTCATTGATATTTAAAATATCAAGTAAATAT
>CAYNLJ010000175.1:0-5028 GCA_964398005.1 uncultured Caldithrix sp.
TGGTTATTAAGGAAGCCGTAAACCGGGCAGGCTTAAAGCCTGAAGACGTGGATGAAGTCATCATGGGTAACGTGCTCACGGCAGGCGAGGGAATGGCGCCGGCCAGACAGGCCGCCATTTACGCCGGATTACCACCATCTGTGGCCTGCATGACGATCAACAAAGTCTGCGGCTCCGGACTGAAAGCTGTGATGCTGGCCGCTCAGTCCGTCTGGTTGGGGGATGCCGAGGTGGTTGTGGCAGGGGGCATGGAAAGCATGTCCAATGTGCCTTATTACCTGATGCAGGCTCGCTGGGGACAGCGCATGGGCAACGGCCAAATTTTAGACGGCATGATCCATGATGGTTTGTGGGATCCTTATCATCAATATCACATGGGCAATGCGGGTGAACTGTGTGCCAAAGAGTGTCAGGTACCCCGTGAAGCACAGGACGAATTTGCCCGGCTCAGTTACCAGCGTGCGATTGAAGCTCAACAGCAGGGCTGGTTTAAGGAAGAGATCGTACCCGTTCCGGTTAAAACAAAAAAAGAAGAACTACTGATTGAGGAAGACGAAGAGCCCAAACGGGTAAAATTCGAAAAAATGCCTCAGTTACGGCCTGCCTTTGACAAGGAAGGTACGATTACCGCAGCTAATGCTTCCAAAATTAACGACGGAGCGGCAGCTCTGGTGATCATGTCTGCAGAAAAAGCAAACAGTCTGGGGCTTAGGCCGTTAGCCCGTATTGTGGATTATTCCACGGCTTCCAAAGAACCGGAATGGTTTACCACGGCTCCGGCGGATTCCATTGATCGTCTGCTAAAAAAGGTAAAACTGTCATTGAATGAGATTGACCTGTTTGAAATCAATGAAGCTTTTGCCGTGGTAACCCTGGCCGTTAATAAGCTTTTGGGTATTGAAGTAGAAAAGGTCAATGTAGCTGGTGGCGCCGTTGCCCTGGGGCATCCGATTGGTGCCAGCGGGGCGCGCATATTGACAACCTTACTTTACAACATGAAACGGCTGAATAAGCAGCGGGGCGTGGCTTCCATTTGCATTGGTGGTGGCGAAGCGGTTTCGGTGCTGGTTGAACGATAAATCCAGATACTTCTGGTAAGTTTTGGTCTAAACTTCCCGTCTTGTTTCAAGGTCTCTTTGATTCATTTCAAAGAGACCTTTTTTGTCTTTACTTTGATGTAATTTTTTTTAACAAATTTCAAAAAACATCGTAATATTCTTTTGACACTACTAAATTTTTTTTGAGGAGAAAAGCATGAAACAGTTATTTGTAGCCGTGTTTGTATTATGTGGTGTTTTGGTGGCCGCAAATAGCCCTGACATCAAAAGCCACGCCGAACAATTACTTAAGCAACACAAATTTCAGGCAGCAGCTGAATATTTGGAGGCTTATCAAAATCAGCCGGATGGTTTGTACTACCTGAGTATGGTCAAAATGATGACAGGCGATTTGGATGAAGCCATTGACCTGGCTGAAAAAGGCCTGAAAATTGCGCAGGACAAGGATCGTTTTTACGAATTACTGGGTGACATCTATTCGGTAAAAGCACAAACATCAAACATGTTTTCCGCCATGATGTCGGTTTCCAAAATTAAAAACTACTGGAAGAAGGCGATTGAATTCAATCCGGAAAATTTGGATGCCAAAGAAAAACTTTTCATGTTTTATGTGATGGCGCCGGGCATTGCAGGAGGAGATGAAAATAAGGCGGAAGAATTTCTGGCTGAAGTAAAACAAAAAGATCCCATACGTGCAGCTTTGATGTCAGCACGCTTAAATCAAAAACGAAAAGCAACCTCTGATGCGGAAAATGATTACCGGCAAGCCTTAAGCCAGGCACCGGACAGTGCCGATGTGCTCTATGAAATGGCCCGCTTTTACATGAATCAAAAACAGTTTGAAAAGGCCTTACCCAATATAAAGAAAATGATGCAACTTAAGCCTAACAAAGCCTTCGCTTATGATTTGTTCGGTGATTGGTACCTGGAACAGGGCAAACTGGATTCCGCTTTGGTGCAATATGATTTGGCCTTAAAGAAAGAATCCTACCAATACCGGATCGAATTTAAAAAGGCAAAACTGCTGGCAAAAATGGGGCGTAAACAGGAAGCAAAAGCCATTGCTAAAAAGCTTTTAAATTCTGAGATGTTCTTTGCCGTTAAAAAACAGGTGGAAGACTTTCTGAAAGACCTTTGAGAGAGTAAGAGTGCCATTTCAGGACCTGACGACAATAGAAGTGTGAAGTTTGAAGGAAGAAGTTTGAAGGGGGAAGTTTGAAAATTTTTGATCAGCTTAAATACTTTCAACTGACTGACGGCGGAGATTTGGCAACTGGCAACGAATTGATGAAGCCCATTCAAAATTCAACACTCAAAATTTGTCAAATCCAGCAGGGGTGTAGTGATTTTAAGGAGTAAGTGCCCCCAGAAAATTAATATTCAAGAGGTGAAATTTTAACTTAAAGTCCGTAAAATTTCAATCCTCTGGGTTTAATTCTTGTACGGTTTTAATTAAGCTATAATCATATCAAGCCTTCGGCTTACATCAAATCTCTCTGGAAAAATAAATGCCTTCGAAGTCAGGGCGAGTCAGGCCTCGCCCTGATGGTTTAACCAGCCAGAATCATCGTTTCAAATCAATGTTAAATTTTGGGTTTTATGTTTTGACTTGATTTAGACAGCCTTCTTAGCTTATTACAAATTGAACCCCAAATGCAACCTAATTTTCATGCAAATGAAGACCGAGAATTTGGAGCTGGCAACTAATTGACGAAGCCCATTCAAAATTCAACACTCAAAATTCAAAATTTTTAAATGTCCTGCTGTAATCTTGATTTCCTATTGATCTTTTGGTGAATATATTTTTTGCATCTTTTTGCATATTTATGTAAACTACAATCCCGAAGTACAAATTGTTCAACGCAGAGAAAATTCGAATAATGACCGATTCCCAATCCCAAACACGTTTAATTTTGGAAGACGGTAGCGTTTTTTACGGTACCTCTTTTGGTTATCCGCAATCCGTAGCCGGAGAAATCGTTTTCAATACCGGCATGACCGGTTATCCGGAATCTTTAACCGATCCCTCTTATTTTGGCCAGATTCTGGTGTTAACCTTTCCCCTGATCGGCAATTACGGCATGCCGCCGGCGGAGAGTCAGGAAGACCTGTTCAAAAAATACGAGTCCATGCGTGGTATGGTCTCTGCTTTGGTGGTGGATGATTATTCTCTTGACTATTCCCACTGGCAGGCCAAAACCAGTCTGGCGCAATGGCTGTACAATCAGAAAATTCCGGCCATTGCCGGCATTGACACGCGTGCTTTAACCAAACGCATCCGTGAAAAAGGCGTTATGCTGGCCAAGATTGTCATTGGCGACCAGGATGTGGATTTTTACGATCCCAATAAAGAAAATCTGGTGCAGCAGGTGACCATCGACAAACCGCAGCTTATGGGCAAAGGGAAAACACGGGTAGTACTGGTCGATTGCGGCTGCAAGCACAGCATCATCAATGAACTTTTGCAGCGTGAGGTACAAATTTTACGTGTACCCTACAATTACCCGGTGGAAGAAGAAAAGGCCGATGGCGTTTTAATCTCCAGCGGTCCGGGTGATCCTGCCCTGTGTACCGAAACCATTGAACACACGAAAAAAATCTTAACCAAAGGCATCCCGACTTTTGGTATTTGTCTGGGACACCAGATTATGGCCTTAGCCATTGGTGCCAAAACTTACAAAATGAAGTACGGGCATCGCAGCCAGAATCAGCCGGTAATAAACCGACAGACCCATCGTGCCTACATCACTTCTCAAAATCACGGCTATGCGGTGGATGACTCTACCATCGCGGAAGACTGGCAACCCTTTTTTACCAATTTAAACGATCAAACCAGTGAGGGATTGATTCATCGTTCCGGAAAATTCATGAGCACCCAGTTTCATCCCGAGGCTTCCCCCGGTCCGACTGACACCCGTTTCCTGTTTGATCAATTCATCGATGGTATTAAACCGTGAGAAAAAGGAGTCGTTTTTAAAGTGACCAAAACCAATTACAAAAAAGTTTTAATTTTAGGTTCTGCAGCCCTCAAAATTGGTGAAGCCGGTGAATTCGACTATTCCGGCAGTCAGGCCATCAAGGCTTTAAAGGAAGAAGGCGTTTACACCATTTTGGTAAACCCCAATATCGCCACCATCCAGACTTCAGAGAATCTGGCGGATCGTGTCTATTTTCTACCGGTGACGGCCGAATACGTTGAAAAGGTGATTGATCGTGAACGGCCGGATGGCATTCTGCTTAGTTTTGGTGGCCAGACAGCTTTAAATACCGGTTTGGAACTTTACCGCAATGGCATTCTGAAAAAGTACGATGTTGAGGTTCTGGGCACCCGGCCGGAAACCATTATTGACACGGAAGATCGTGAACGATTCATCCAGCGTCTGTCGGAGATTGGTGTTAAAACAGCCCGCAGCGATGTGGCCACCTCTGTAAAACAGGCCGTTAAAGTGGCTGAAAAAATCGGCTATCCGGTCATGGTGCGGGTGGCTTACGCATTGGGCGGCCTGGGGTCGGGTATCTGTGAAAATCAGAAGGAACTGGAAGAAAAAGCGGGACGTGCCTTGACTCTGGCTCCGCAGATCTTAATCGAAGAATATTTACATGGCTGGAAAGAAATCGAATACGAAGTGGTGCGAGATCGCGAGGACAACTGCATCACGGTCTGTAATATGGAAAATTTTGACCCGATGGGTATTCACACCGGCGAGAGTATTGTGGTGGCTCCCAGTCAGACGCTGAGTAATGAAGAGTACCATTTGTTACGTGAAATTGCCATTAAGGTTGTGCGTCATTTAAAGGTAGTGGGTGAATGTAATATTCAGTACGCGCTTAACCCTCAAACACTGGATTACCGGGTCATTGAGGTCAATGCCCGTCTTTCGCGCAGTTCCGCCCTGGCTTCCAAGGCTACGGGATATCCGCTGGCCTTTGTGGCCGCCAAACTGGCTTTGGGCTATGGTTTGCCGGAATT
>CAYNLJ010000176.1:0-5013 GCA_964398005.1 uncultured Caldithrix sp.
TCAATTGTTTAATGTTGGAATGCCCGGTTTTGGACATGACCGGTTTGCCGCCAAACTTTTCAATCATCTCCGGCAAAGCCTGCGAACATTTTACATCAAAAATAATGGGCGCACCCGGATTGTTTTTCAAAATATCCCGGCTAAAAATAATCATCAGCTTGTCGCCCCAGATGATGTCGCCGTTTTCGTCAATCACGCCAATGCGGTCCGCATCACCATCATATCCAATACCCAGCTCGGCATCGCTGTTTTTGGTGGTTTTAATCAGTTCCTGAATGTACTCCACAACCGTCGGGTCGGGGTGATGATTGGGGAAACGCCCGTCCGGCGTGTCAAACAAATCAATCGTCTCGGCGCCCAATTCTTTGAACAAGCGGTGGGCAACCAGCGTAGCAGCCCCATTTCCGGAATCCAGCACCACTTTTACCGGCCGTTCCAGTTTAATGTTCTGTTTGATGTAATTGATGTAATCATCAATCACTTCCTGTTTTTCGTATTGGCCTTGTCCGCTTTCAAAATCGTTGGCTTCAATCAATTTGCGAATATCCTGAATCATGGGTCCAAACACCGGTGCATTATTTAAAGTGATCTTAAAGCCATTAAATTCCGGTGGGTTGTGCGAGCCGGTAATCTGGACACCGCCCTGAACGTTTGGAATATGGTGCATGCTGAAATACTGCACCGGGGTTGGCACCGGCCCCAAATCAACCACATTGACGCCTGTGCTTTGTAAACCGGCCATCAGTGCTTTGCGTAAACGTTCAGTGGACAAACGCACATCGCCACCAATGGTTACCCGTTTTGCATTATGACGCACAAAATAAGTGCCAATACCTTTTCCTAACAATTCAACAACTTCTTCGGTTAATTCTTTATCAACCACACCACGAATATCGTACTCTCTGAAGATGTAAGGACTAATCATAGTTCCCTCCTGCCTTTCGGTTCTACTCTTTAAATATCAATAAATTTTGGTCACCAATTTCACTTCTTAACGTTTCAAGCATCTTTTCATCCAAAACACCAGGCTTAAACCAGTAAACAATCAGATGATCGGTAATTGAACTGATGTTTTGTCTTAAACGATCTAAATCCTCTCTGGAACTTTCAATGCTGGCGAATTGAATGGGAGCATAGCTTCCGTACTTCAAAAGCATTTTGCTAAAACCAATTAAGCGTCCATAGCCTGAACTGTTGATTAAATGTAGTTTTTGAGTGAATTGTTCAACCTGTTTCTGGAAGCCATTTGAATAAAGCTGATTTTTAAAAGTACGTTTAATGTTCTCCCAATTTTTTATTAATGCATTTGCCGCCGGGCCATCCAGATAAAAATGGAGTTCAGGGGCATAAACCGGCCGGGAATCATCAATTAATTCGGCAAAATAGGATTTACTGAAGACTCGCCCACGGGCAATTCTGTTCATTAAGAATTCCTGAAATAAAAATTCAAATAAAAGAATTTGCCTCAACTCCAATTCATTTTGCTCGACAATGGCCGGTAGATCAAAATCAATATAAATTTCATCCTGGACAATCTTGCTAGACAAAAACATGTTCAATTCTTTAACCGGTAAAGCCGAGACTTTGAACTCCGGCTTGCGAAGAACAGTTATCCGGCATGTGTCGTCCATTTGCATTTTAAGTATGCCGGATCGCAATTTCCGGCTGGTATGAAAAGTTAAAGCAAGCACGCTATCCATGGGTTGGGCTAATGGTACCTCTCTACAAGTAAGAGCCTTATGGGCAGTTAGCGCAACACCTTCATTTCGGTAAGTCCGGAATATTTCCAATTGATCAATTTTAAGATAAGGTTCATATTGCAGGGAATCGAAGCTAAAGTGCTGCTGCATGCTACTCACCAGCAAAAAGCTTTCCTCTTCATCAGTTTGAGCCTGACTAAGGCTGATGAAGCCCATCAGCATTAACGAAATAATTTTTACAAAAAAAATGATTCTATCTTGTTTCATAATAATCAACAAAATTCCCTAACTGATTCAGGATTTGTCCGATTTTCTGTTCATCCATATTAAGATCAAGTTCGAATAAAGATTGATCCGATAGATAGCAGGCTGAATACAATTGCAAAAAAGCTTTCTGGTCGTCCTCAAAATCCAATCGGCGAAAACTCTGCAGATAATCGGTCAAATACCATTGCTTAAATAAGCTATCTATTTCTGTTTTCTTAAAGAGACGATCCACCGTTTTTTGAAAACTGGCGTCGATCAGTATTTTATTTTGATCATAATCAACCGTGGCAATAATGCGCTGGCAGCCATCATTTTGCCAGGATTCACTTTGTTTTATCTGTTCCACAATAAATTTCTGGAATAGTACCAACCAGTATCGCATCTTACTGTCAGATTTTTCTTTCGCCCCCGTCTCCTCAATTGGGTTTTGTACCAGTGGACCTAATGTTTTTAAGATCTCAAATGTAGAGATTTTCCCAGAGAAAAATAGATACAGGTTTTGCCGTAAAGTTACAATATCCAGGGATTCATCCGTTTGCGGTTGGGGTTCGTTTTCCAGCGAATCATGATTTGCAGAGACATTCTCCTTTTGTGTTACAATATTTTTATCATAGTACAAAAGTCGCTCTTTTAAAAGAGGATGAAAAATTGCTTTTAAAATTTCTGCTAAATTTTGTCCAAACGCTTCGGCCGGAAACCATGCTACTAAAAAGTTTTGCTGGCGGTAATTCATAGGCAATTCTGGCAAATTGGAGTTCCAGTAAGTCCGGCAGATCCCGCCCTGCTCGCTAAATTTGTTTTCCAGATAAATCACATATCGATGAATCAAATCTTTGCTGTTTAAATGAGTTTTATCAACCAAGATATAAAGTTTTACATAATTCACAAATTCGTTTTTCTCAATTAAAATGGTCGGCCCCTGATCATAAACCTTGCGTAACACGGGCTGAGCATCAGTCGCAGTAATCATAAAGGAGAAAGTTGTAATAAAAATTAAAACAAAAAGCTTTACTTTAATCATAATTATTAAACAGCCTGTTCTTTTTTCCGAATATCTGAATAACCAAATTGAAATTGAAATTAAACATTTTAATGAATATCGGCAAAAAATAGTCATCGGTCATTGAAAATTAGAAATAATTGTGGTATTTTAAAATAAGTAAAAAGTAAATGAATAAAAATTTCTGTTTGAATCGTTAAAGATATAATTGTTTTGAATCACAATAAGCGAACTTAAGGATAAAACAATTTGACTTTGAAGTTTAATTTTATATACTTTGAAAGGAAGTATGAAAAATGGAAAGCAATATGAAGGATAAAGTATTAAAAGTATTGGAAAGTATTCGTCCCGGACTGCAAGCTGATGGCGGCGATGTACAATTTGTAAGGATTGACGACAAAAACGTGGTTTACATTCATTTGGTCGGTGCATGTGGAGGATGCCCGATGTCGCAAATTACTTTAAAGCAGGGGATTGAACGCATCATGAAGATGCAAATCCCCGAAATTGAAGCCGTAGAAGCAATTTAGTCCAATTTTTTGATTTGAGGTGAACAATGGTCGAAGTCCGTGTAAATGGGATTTTTATGACTCAAACCCAGGCCAGTGGGATTATTTTAAAAGAACAGGATGGGCAGCGAGCCTTACCGATTGTCATCGGGGAATACGAAGCCCAATCTATCGCTCTGGCTCTGGAGAATTTAAAGCCTCCACGTCCCATTACACATGATTTAACTGCCAATATTATGGAAACTCTGGGTATTGAGATGGAACAGGTGATTATTACGGAATTAAAGGATAACACATATTATGCGATAATAAAATTGAATTTTGCAGGGCAGTTGTTTGAAATAGATTCCAGGCCAAGTGATGCCATTGCTCTGGCTTTACGTTTGGGGACACCTATTTTTGTTGAAGACATAGTAATGGATCAGGCGTCTTACATTCCGGAAGAAGAAGATGAAGCTGAAGATTTTGGCGATTCCAAAGCAAGTAAGAAAAGTTATTTGCATCATTCCAAAGAAGATGAATTAGAACTCTTGCGTGAGCAGCTGAAAAAGGCCGTGGAAAATGAGGAATACGAAAAAGCAGCAAAAATCAGAGATAAAATAAAACGTATTGAATCTGGTTCTTAAAGTCCATCTTGAGAAAGGTTATTTATGCCAGACCAAAAATTTCTGTTCAAGATTTATGGTGTTAGAGGAAGCTATCCTGTATCGCCAGCCGGAGGAACTCAGTTCGGAGGGAATACCACCTGTGTCATGGCACGAGCCTCCAATCAAATCGTCATCTTTGATGCGGGGAGTGGCATCATACCTCTGGGTAAAGAGTTAATTCCGGAAATTTTAGAACATCAAAAAACGGCAAATGGCCCGTTTCACATTACCATTATGTTTACCCATACGCATATTGACCATTTGATGGGACTCCCCTACTTTGCTCCTATCTACATGCCGCAGGTACATCTGCATTTTGTAGGGCCGCCAACCGTTGGGGTTGACTTTGAAACCATCCTGCGCACGCAGGTTTTACCGCAATATTTTCCGGTCAGCATGGATGAGTTTCGCAGCCAGAAATCTTTCCATAATGTCAGTGAAAATACCTTTGTTCATTTTGACGGTTCATCCGAACCGATTATTGGCGACATCAGACAGCAAAAACCGAGTAAATCCGGTTTCAGAGTTGAAACCATGAAGTACTATTTTCATCCAAAAGACGGAACCTACCTGTATAATATCCTCTGGAATGATCACAAAATCACTTTCGCTACTGATATTGAAGGCTACAAAGGCGGAGATCAAAGACTCATTAATTTTGCACGCGAGGCTGATCTTCTGATTCATGATGCACAATACACCGAAGAACAATACCGCATGTTCTGCGGCTATGGCCATAGTAGTTTTGTTATGGCCTGCGATACCGCCCGGGAAGCCAACGTGAAAAAATTACTGCTCTTTCATCATGATCCCAACAATTCTGATCCGGATCTGATTGCATTGGAACAGAAGGCACAGAAATTATTTCCGGAGGCTGAATTAGCTAAAGA
>CAYNLJ010000177.1:0-4995 GCA_964398005.1 uncultured Caldithrix sp.
CTCCAGAAATTGGGTTTTAGCCCCTGCCGGACGAGTTCATGGTCACCAAATTTAAAACTGCTGATGGTACCTTCGCTTTTATCAAAAGTAAGTGTAAATTTTTCATTAAATATCTTTATTTCCTTTTTCGATTGTTTTATTTGCAAGTCTGGCAGACTGGAAGTAGAAAAACGTTTGTCTTCGCCTTTCCAGGGCAAAACAAATTGTTCCGATGCGATAACGTGACCGGCCGGCAGCAAATGTTCTTCCTTTGTGGTTTTTGCTAAAAAATTTAGTGTGTAAGTTTCACCAGCCTGAGGGATGATCTGCGGAAGTTGCAGAGTTATTACTTTGGACGCCCCAGGTTCCAGATCAATTTCGGGCAATGTTTGCTGAAAAATCTCCTGCCCATTTCTCTGGACAGAATATTCAATTTGATATTGATTCAGGTTCAGGAAAGCAAATTTGTTCTTAATTTCAACCTGATTGTAAGCAAAAGGCACGGGTTTAAAGACTACATTTTGGTAGATTTTTTTTAGTTCCCACATGGCGGGATGCGGTGTGCGGTCCGGCGAGACCAGACCATTGATGCAAAAATTGTAATCGCTTGGCGTTCCTTCCGGACCGAAGTCGCCACCAAAGGCCCACCACTTTTTACCATCCCTGGTAAAACGGGCAATGCCCTGATCCACCCAATCCCAGATAAAACCACCCTGCAGATTGGGATAGCGTTCAATTACATCCCAATACTCCTTTAAATTGCCATTGCTGTTGCCCATGGCGTGCGAGTATTCACAAAGAATGAAAGGTCTCTTTTTCCAGCGATAGCCGTAGCCTTCCATGCGGGCCCAGGCATACATAAAGCTGACCACATCCACATGGGGTTTTTCCTGAGCCCGTTCGTAGTGTACCGGCCGCCCCGGATCACGGTGATGAATCCATTCCGATGCTTTTTCGAAATTAATGCCATCGCCTGCTTCATTGCCCATGGACCAAATCACCACACAGGGATGATTTTTATCGCGTTCTACCATGCGCTGGATGCGGTCCAGGTGCGCTTCCATCCAGTCCGGATTTTTGGCCAGACTGCGTTCACCGTAGCCCATGCCATGCGACTCAATATTGGCTTCGTCAATCACATAAATCCCGTACTGGTCACACAGTTCGTACCAGCGCGGATCATTGGGATAGTGACTCGTGCGCACCGCGTTAATATTAAATTGTTTCATCAGAGCAATGTCTTTAACCATTAATGACTCGCTCACCACATGTCCGGTAAATTCATCGTGTTCATGACGGTTCACGCCCTTAAAATAAACGACTTTTCCATTGACCAGCAACTGACCTGCCTTTATTTCCACTTCACGGAAGCCGATTTTTCGATGAATCACTTCAAGAACATTGCCCTGTTCATCTTTTAAAATCAGCAATAAACCGTAAAGATTTGGCGTTTCAGCCGTCCATTTAAGCGGATTTTTGACAAAAGCTGATAGTTTTAAAGAAGCTGAAGATTTATCAAACCTGATTTGTTTGGACTGTTCAATCACCATTTTCTTTTTTTCATCCAATAACTGCATGGAAACCTGATAGGTCTTTTTCAGGACATTTTTCAAATGATGAACCAGATCAACCTCGACGGTTAAATTAGCATTCTGGTAGTTTTCATCTAAATCCGTCTTAACAAAAAAGTCCCGGATTCGAACCTTGGGCGTGGCAAAGAGGTAAACATCACGTTCAATGCCGCTTACCCGCCAGAAATCCTGACATTCCAGGTAGGAACCGTCAGACCAACGAAAGACTTTCAAAGCTACACTGTTTGTTCCTGGACGGACAAATTTTGTAATGTCCCATTCAGCCGGTGTTTTTGATCCTTGACTGTAACCGACAAATTGTCCATTAATCCAGATGTAAAAAGCAGATTTGACGGCTCCGAAATGGATAAAAATCTGTTTGTCCTGCCAGTCTGCCGGCAACTCAAACGTTCTTTTGTAACAGCCTACGGGATTGTAATCATGCGGCACATGTGGTGGATTCGGTTCTTTTGTCCATTCGTACTGGATATTAACGTAAATGGGAATGCCATAGCCATTAAATTCCCAGTTGGCCGGTACTTTAAAATCATCCCAGTCTGAGACATTGTAATCTTCTTTAAAAAAGTTTTCAGGGGCTTTGGCCGGATTTTCCACCCATTTAAATTTCCAGAGGCCATTTAAAGATTTGTACCAGGGAGATTGCTCCGGCTTTAGTGAAACAGCCTGTTCAACCTCCGGAAAAGGGATGTAGGTGGCATGGGGTGTTTCTTTGTTTTGGTTGAACATTTTGGGATTTTCCCAGTCCGCTGTTTGAGCGTTAACTGCCAGGCTTAAAACAAAAACGAAAACAATCAAGCAAAAATTTTTGATGAACATGGTTTTACTCCCATTTTTTTATCGACGAGTTACTTTTCAGAGTTGCTTGCCCAACACGCATAGTAAGTCAGGGTGGTCAAGCAAATCACGATCTGAAGATCGAGTTACAGCTTATGCTTAGCTTTTATCAAAATCATTCGATGTGCAGATCTCGATCTGAAGATCGAGTTACGTTTTAACCTTCGCCCCAAAAAATTTGTACAAATAATAGGTTGCACTACTCTCTTTCCTGAACCATTCTTGCCACCCAGCCGCCACCCGGTGCCAGGTGTATTTTAATCGTCTGATTATGGTTTACCTTCATTTTCTTACGCCGGTAATCGATGGCATTGCGATCTGCATTCACTCCATCTTCAAAGACGTCGGCCGAAAAGGTGCCGGCAGGTAAAAAATCCAGTACGATTTCCAGATCACGCGCAGTCCAGTCCGTCATAGCCGCCAGATACCAGGTATTGCCTTTCCTGCGCGCAACGACCAGGTAATCCGCTATCTTGGCTTTCACTACATGTGTTTCATCCCAAACCGTCGGCACCCGTGAAAGAAAATCCATGGCATCGGCTTCACGCAGGTAATTGGACGGGCTGTCGGCCAGCATTTGCAACGGGCTTTCAAAAATGACGTACATGGCCAATTGCTGGCAACGAGTGCCCTGACTCATGGGACGATCCCAGACAGGGTGATGCTGCTTTTGGGTAGCGTTGATCATGGCTCCGGGCGTGTAATCCATCGGGCCTGCTACCATGCGAATAAAGGGCAGCGTTAAAGCCATTTCCGGCGTTGCGACTTCACTGCTCCATTTGTTGTGTTCCAGACCGGGTACACCTTCCCGTGTAAGGACATTGGGGAAAGCCCGCCTTAAACCGGCCGGCTTGTACGAGCCGTGAAAATCAACCAACAAATGGCGTTTGGCTGCCTCACGGGCTACTTTTTCATAATAGCGCACCATCAACTGATCATCGCGTTGCATGAAATCGACTTTGATACCGTCAATGCCCCATTTCTCAAACTGCTGAAAGGCGGGTTCAAATTGTTCATCCAGTGTTTTCCAGACGACCCAAAGAATTACGCCCACCCCCTTTTGATGAGCGTAGTTCACAATTTCTTCAATGTCGATTTGCGGAACCACGGAAAGTAAATCACCCAATTTGTACCAGCCCTCATCCAACAGAATGTATTCGATTCCGTAACGCGCGGCAAAATCGATAAAATATTTATAGGTTTTTGTGTTCACACCGGCCCTAAAATCCACGCCGTACAGATTAAGTGCATTCCACCAGTCCCAGGCCACCTTTCCCGGACGAATCCAGGAGATATCATCCAATTGCAAGGGGCGGGCCAGTTTAAAAATCAATTCGCTTTCCACCAGCTTTTCGTCATGTGGCGTAATTATGAATGCCCTCCAGGGAAAGGTGCGTTTTCCTGCACATTTAGCCAGATAGGGCGCCGATTTAGTGACTGGAACGTCACGGTCATTTCTCTTTTGTTCCTGCAAGGGATAATGCGGTAAGAGGCCGGTAAAACCAAAATCAACGTCTGATTTTTTCAAAAAGAGGCCTGGGTAATCGTACAAATCTGATTCAGAAATCAATATCTTTAGTGAGTCCGGGCCGATGAACAGACAGGGCAAAGAACAGAAACTGCCGGCAGGAATCTGTTGGACAGTCAATCGCTGGTAAAGTCGTTCATGATGTGAAAATAAACGATCTTCTTTCGGGAAATAACTCAAATAATTTGCAGGAAAATTAATTTGCACTAGTTCCGAGTCCACCTGTATTCTTCCAGGATAATCTATTTGCCAGCGATAGGCAAAACCATCGTTGTAAATACGAAATTCCAGCCCGGCATGCTTATTCAGTTTTAAAAACAACTGGTTGTAATGGTCTTGAATGACGGCATTTTTTACTGACACTACCGGCTGGATTTTTTGATCGACGCTTTTTCGCTCTAATTCTGTAATTTTTTTATTCTGGGCTAAAAAACCATAACCATCCACTTTTAAATCGATCGGAGACGGTGCAATAATTTGTTGATTATTGTAATCAACCTGAAATTGCAGGTGCTGAGCTTGGCTGAGCGTTACGAGAATTCTTCCGTCCGGCGAACTAATCTGGTACCGTGCGTTCTGAGCCCCGATTGCAGCAATCCACAAAGACATGAGTAACCAAAGACGCATCACCATGGTGACCTCCAAAGATTGTAAGCATTTGATGAAGGGACAGATATATTAAAAATGGCTCCGCCAGATGAATGGCAGAGCCATTGTCTCCTATTTTCAGGAGGGCTTTTGAGGGCTTCATTTCTATTGTTCGGAGAAGCGGCGTAAAAATTAAATTCATCCACCAGACTGTACATTTTTTTAACATTTTTAAGCTTCAGCTAAAATAATACATTTGATGAATTCATCAGGTTTTTCCCTAACGGACTATGGTTTTACCTGGCTTTTGATTTCTGTTCCGGGCATGGGACGACCGTAATCCAACCGATTGTAAAGAGTAACCTGAGGAAAGGCCGGCACGATTACCGGAAAGGGTACATTGTTTTGCCAGGCAAACATGTCAATTCTGGTTAATTGCAGCGAATCATAAGCAGCTACGTTGACTTCAATCTG
>CAYNLJ010000178.1:0-1067 GCA_964398005.1 uncultured Caldithrix sp.
CCCGCAGTATTATTGCCCCGGCCGAACTGCCAGTTGGAGTGGTTACTTCGCTGTTGGGAGCACCTTTCTTCATTTACCTGCTAATCAAACATAAGCTTGGATGATCAGGAGGCCGGTGGCTGACAACGATTAAAATAATAGTCTTCACCGTAACCATCTTCTACATAATACAGCAGACATTTTTTGGAAGGCCAGGCACGTAAAATGACTTCTGCCTTTTCGATGGGGTAACCATATTTTTTAGATACCTGCTTGGCCAAGGAAAGCAACTGACTTTTGCTTTTTTGTCCTTCTACCAAAACCTGCAAGGTAACGGCTTTGCCCTGAAGTTTAAATTTTTGCAGTACACCAAATGATAGAACCGGTAAAGAGACTTCCGCAATGGGGGCACCCTTAAAAGTGTAGCTTTTAATGAATTCATCACTGTTGTCTTTGATCACGTGAATGCTTACCGTGCCGGCATAAACTTTTTGCTGGTAGGCATTGGCAATACGTTTAACGTACAAATCCATGCGGGAAGGGTCAATATTGTCAAATTTCAAATAAATCACTTTGTAAGGCTGATTTTTGTCAATAAACAATTGGGCTGAAAAATTAGGCATCACGGAATCGTTGAAAGCGGCCGCCATGACGGTTTTGCTTAAATTGCGGGGGCCGATTAAATCGCTGCGCACCCAACCCTGTACCCCATTTTCGGCGCTTATTCGATACCAGCCTTTTTGGTTTTCCAAAATTTGTACGGCATCGCCATCCTGAAGTGTGGCCACGATTTTTGAACCTGTAGTAGGCTGTTGGCGAATATTAACCTGTTCTTTGATAACGTAAGCTTTTAAATTAAAAATGCCGGTAGTCGCTTGGGCCTCTTCGACGGCAGGCTTTGTGGGTTTTACAGCTTTTGGTGTACAAGCAAATTGAGTTAAAAATACAATTCCCATTAACAGGTAAACGACAAACTTAAACATCTATGGTTTCTCCATTAGTTTCTTATTTGAGGCCCAACTTAAATAAAAAAAGAAGAATTTGCAAAAACGTAAAAAAAGTAACGATTAATGACTTCGATGAAAAAC
>CAYNLJ010000178.1:1077-4976 GCA_964398005.1 uncultured Caldithrix sp.
CTGCAAAGAATTCTGTGAGTGGACAGAACATGCCTGAAATAGAATTAACAAATTTTAATGGCGGATGAAAAATCGATGTATTTTTTTGATTAAGCCAAGATAGTCTTAAGAAAAATCGGAGTGTGTGAGTAAAATAAAAAGGGAGAAGCGCGCTTCTCCCTTTAAAATGGTTATTTTACAGCTTCGGCATGAATTTCAATTTTCACTTCGTCACTGACCACAACACCTCCACTATCCAGGGCTTTGTTCCAGTTGACGCCAAAATCTTTACGATTAATGGTAGTAGACGCTTCGATGCCGATGCGTGTTTTGCCCCATGGATCTACAATCGGTCCGGTGACCGTAAAGGGCAATTCGATCTCTTTGGTTACGCCACGCATGGTTAAATCACCAATAGCAATAAGCTGTCCATTGCGATTTTCGATCCGTTTACTCTTAAAGGTAATGACAGGAAATTTTTCTGCATCGAAAAAATCGGGACTGCGTAAGTGAGCATCACGCTTTTCGTTATCGGTGTTAATGCTAGCGGTTTTAATGGTTACTTCTGCGCTGGTTGCCAAAACATTTTTAGGATCAAAGGTAATGCTTCCATCAAAATCAGAAAATTTACCCGGTACCGTTGTAATGACCATGTGCTTAACCGAAAAGCCGATATTGGTATGTGCTTTGTCCAGATGATAAACATCCCCGGCAAAGGCTGCCAGGCTTAATGCTAAAACGACCATCAGGGTCAAATAAAAACGTCGTAACATAGTTACCTCCAAATTTAGTTAGTGTTAAACATATCGAATTAAACAATAAGAATGGTTATTATATTCCCTAACATTAGATGTATATACATTAAAAATTTAAAATGGTAAACATATTATTTACAAATGAGACAACATGACGAGCCATTTTAGATTTTGAATGGCTGGCAGCAATTAAGGATTAGAAGATGGAAAATCGATAGGACTCTGAAATCAAGGATGAAAATTAAACATTGATGTGGCCCGTTTTAGCCACGCAGTTTGTCTAAAAGGTTGTTCAATATTTCGATCTCGTCGGTTTCTAAATTTCTAAGTTTTTTTGACAAGGACTGAAGTTCCTGATCCATTTGCTGTAAAGCGTCAAGCCCCTTTTCGGTTATTTTGATGTCAACGGCTCTGCGATCGGCCGGACAAATTTCCCGCTGTACCAGGCCTTTTTGTCTGAGCTTTTCGATTAAGCGCGACACGTTGGACATTTTGTCCAGCATGCGTTCTTTAAGCAGGTTTACGGTGGCCGGGTTAGGGTGTTGCCCGCGCAGGATGCGCAGAATATTGTATTGTTGTGGGGAAACACCAAAGTTTTTTAAAATCTGTACGTGCTGGTAATTTAACCAGTTGCTTGTGTAAATGATATTGACCATCAGTTTTTCAAAAGGGTCGGTAAACGGCTTGTTTTTAATTTCGTCTTCAAGTTTCATTTTAACTCCTTTTTAAATGTAGTTACAAAATATGTAGTTACACTTAAATAATCAAGTGATTAATCAGATCTACAAAAAAAGTTCATTGATGGTCAACCTAAACACATATTTAAATACAATAATGAAACTCTTGGGTACAGGACAAATTAATCTTTTAACGAAGGCAGCCAACTTCAGTTAGCTAAGCGGCGTGGGTTGATGGAATTTACCAGAAGCTGATTTTTTGAGGGCGGGAATTTCAACATTTTTATTGCACAGAGGAGAGGAATTTAGAAATGGACAGCTCTTTTTCTGCCAGTTCGATTTGTCCTAACTGGACATAAATTCGGGAAAGCGTGGCATGGGCCAGGGCATCATTGTTATCAAGTTCTAACCATTTTTTAACCACTTCCATGGCATGGTCAATATTTCCCATCCGATTTAAGGTTTCAGCCAGAGCACTGTAGGCGGCAATAAAGGTCTCATCCATTTCCAACGCTTTTTTGAAATAACAAGCAGCTTTTTCATAATCTTTTTGGGCAAAATATTCAAAACCAAGCTTAATTAATTCTCTTGGGGTCATAGATGATCTCCAATCATTTTATTTCAGGCTGTAACGCAAAAACCGGTGTAATTATTTTCAAAAGATTCACAAAAGAATAACAAAAGTATCACAAATCGATAACTTATTAAAAAATTTGGAATAATTATCAAAAATTTCTAATTTTAATCAAGCTGTAATGACAGTCGGAGAAAAGTTTTACATATAAAAGGGCAGGATATGCACAATAAAACTTTAAGGCAGGCTAAAATTAAAGAAATAGTAACGACTCAGGTTGTTTCCAGTCAGGAAGATTTGTTGGAAAAACTGCGTGCCGAGGGCTTTGAAGTGACTCAGGCAACGCTTTCGCGTGATTTGCACGAGATGAATATTATCCGCATTCCTCATGGAGATGGTTACAAATACATTTTACATCAGGCCGAAAATTCCCAGGCCATTGCCCAGATCATTGGCATGGAAATCATCAATGTCGTAAACAACGAATTCATGATTGTTGTCAAAACCATGCCCGGACGTGCTCAGGGTGTTGCCGTCTACCTGGATCGCCTGAGTGACAGCCATATTATGGGGACCGTAGCTGGTGATGATACTATTTTTGTCGTTCCGGACAGCACTAACAATATTCCCGAAATTGTTGACAAGATTAAAGGAATCATGACGCGCTGATTGACGTTAAATGGAATGGAAGCTGAACTACTGATTTTGGAAGAGTGGACAGGGGGAATATTTGAATCCTTTGGTATTGGAAAAAAAATTAGTCTCTGAAATTTTACCCAATGTATTAAAACCAGGCCGATACATTGGACATGAGATAAATATTGTAAAAAAGAATCCTGCAAAAGTAAACAGCCGAATTGCGCTGGCCTTCCCGGATGTGTACGAAATTGGCATGTCTTACACCGGATTTCAGATTTTGTACCATATTTTGAACAAACAAGCTGACATTTGGGCCGAACGTGTTTTTGCCCCATGGCCCGATATGGAAGAACGCTTGCGCGAAAATCATTTACCCCTTTACACTCTGGAATCGTTTACACCGTTAAATCAATTTGATGTGGTTGGTTTTACACTGCAATACGAACTGACTTACACCAATATTCTGAATATGCTCGAACTGG
This sequence comes from uncultured Caldithrix sp., assembly GCA_964398005.1. GTDB lineage: Bacteria > Calditrichota > Calditrichia > Calditrichales > Calditrichaceae > Caldithrix. The sequence continues at coordinate 4,184 of CAYNLJ010000178.1, forward strand.
GAAAAATCCCGGTGCTGGCAAAGGATAGGGCAGAAAAGGACCCTTTTGTCATTGGCGGTGGTCCCTGCAGCTGTAATCCGGAACCCATGGCCGATTTTTTCGATGCCTTTTTAATCGGCGATGGAGAACAGGCAGCGGTTGAAATGGTTCGCACCATTCAAAGAGGCAAGGCGGAAGGAAAATCCAGACAAGAGATTTTGTTCGATCTGGCTCAGATCCGGGGTGTTTATGTCCCCAGTTTTTACCAGCCGGAATATGATGCCAATGGGCAGTTTTTAAAGATTCAGCCTACGCATCCGCAGGTGCCGGCGATCATCCGGAACAGAATTGCAACGGAGCTGGAGTTGGAAAATTACCCAACGCGTCCGATTGTTCCATTGATTGAAGTGACCCATGACCGGCTGGCCATTGAAGTGATGCGTGGTTGTACCGAAGGCTGTCGTTACTGTAACGCCGGGATGATTTACCGGCCGGTGCGCGAACGAAAAGTGGAAGATATTGTGCAGCAGATGAAATCGGCTTTGCAGGAAACCGGTTACAATGAACTCTCATTTCTATCGTTGTCTATTTCCGATTATTCTTACCTCAATCAGTTGATGATTGAGAGCCGAAAGCAGTTGGAAAATTCCGAAGTGAATGTGTCTTTTCCTTCCATGCGGTTAGACAGCTTTAATGAGACCATTGCCGAATTTGTAGCCCAGGTTAGAAAATCGGGCTTTACCTTTGCTCCCGAAGCGGGCAGCCAAAGATTAAGAAACGTAATTAATAAAAATATTTCAGAGGAGGATCTGTT
>CAYNLJ010000179.1:0-4962 GCA_964398005.1 uncultured Caldithrix sp.
TCCGGACGGGACTCGAACCCGCAACTTCCTGCGTGACAGGCAGGTGCTCTAACCAGATTGAACTACCGGACCCTATGTCGTTGTTGCAGATTCTAAATATAAATAGTTTTTTAACTCAATTCAAATGATTTTTTATTCTTCTTTAATTTTTGCTTGGCAAACTTTAATTGTCTTATTTCCAAAATTGTTTACCTTGACAATTACCATCTCTTTCTCTAAATTGAGGTTGAATGTTTAAGTAGTTAAATTTTTTAATCTTATGTTAATATTTAATTTTTAAACGCTTATGGATCGCTACAAAGTTCCGGCAGCTCCTGCCTCTGCCAAATTAACGGTTAAAGGTTCAAAATTTATTTGCCATATTTTCCCTGTTGAAAGCAAAGAAGAGGCTGAAACTCAATACCAAAATATCAAAAAACGTTATTACGACGCCACCCACAATTGTTTTGCCTACCGAATTGATGAATCAACGTTCCGTTTTTCAGATGATGGCGAACCCTCAGGTACTGCAGGCCGCCCCATATTACAGGTACTGGAAGGACATGAATTGTTTGAAATTTTATGTGTCGTTACCCGCTATTTTGGCGGCACTAAACTGGGCACAGGCGGCTTGATTCGTGCTTACAGCGATGCAACGAAAGAAGCGCTGAACAACCTCAAAATCAAAGAAAAAGTGAAACAAAAATCTTTAACCATTAAAACCGATTACACACATGAACAATATGTTCATCGTTTGCTCAACCAATTTAACGGTCGGGTGGTAAATTCAGATTATGCTAATGGCGTTAAGATTCAGGTCGAAATACCATGGAGCCAGTCTGAATCTTTTATGAGCCATCTGAAAGAGCTTACCAATGGACAAATAGAATTCATCTAAATAGAGGATCGGGCCTGTAGATGGAACAAAACATCTTAGAAGTACAAAATGTCAGCAAAAGTTTTAATGATCATGTCGTTTTAAAAGACCTTAGCTTTACTGTCCAGGGTGGGGAAACCTTTGGATTACTCGGCCCAAACGGCGCCGGGAAAACCACAACCATGCGCATGATCATGAACATTTTGCAACCGGATGAAGGCGAAATCCTTTTCAATGGCATTCGGCGACAACGCTTAAAAGGCGTTCATTTTGGCTATTTACCGGAAGAGCGGGGATTGTACCCGCGGGCCAGAGTACTCGATGTTCTTATCTATTTTGGCACATTGAACAATCTGTCGATTCGTAAGGCTCAGGTTGAAGCCATTCGTTATCTCGATCGGCTGGGCATTGTTCAGTACACGGACGCACGGATCAACGAACTTTCTAAGGGTATTCAGCAAAAAATACAATTCATTGCCGCCTTTTTACATGATCCGGATGTGTTAATTTTGGACGAACCTTTTACCGGACTCGACCCCATTAATCAGACGGTGTTGCAGGAAATTTTAGAGGAATACAAAAGCAAGAATAAAATTCTGATTTTATCTACCCACCTAATGGATCAGGCAGAAAAACTTTGCGACCACATTTGTTTGATAAATCAGGCCCAGGTGGTGATTGACGGTTCCATTTCTAAAATTCGGCAAAAGTTTCGGGAGGATGCTTATTTCATTGAGGCCGACCGTCCCATTCCTGAATTATCAAAAATTGAGGGATTGCAAATTATTGAAGAAGGAAAGAACAGTTACAAATTTGTTCTTGAACGTAAATCCTTAAAATTTTCAGAAATTTTAAAACATATTGAACAAAAAGCACGAATTCTGCGCTTTGAAGTATTTGAACCTTCCTTACACGATATTTTCATTCGTTTAATTCAGGAACAGGCAGAGGATTTAAAATGAAAAATATTTTTCGCATTGCCCGTTGGGAGTTCCTTACCAGGATTAAATCGCGTTCTTTTCTGTTCAACACCTTTATTTCTCCCTTTCTGTTTGCTGCGGTGATTACCATCCCACTATTTATTTTTAATTTACAACCGCAAATTACAACCAAGCTGATCGGCCTCATCGATCTTTCTGGGCAAAACATTAAGGAAGAACTGCAGCGGGAACTCAGCCGCAGTTACCGAATCAACAATCAGTCCTCCGAATACCTGGTCATTAATGTGGCTGTTGGCAGTTCTAAACCTTACAAGCAAATGCTGGCGAAGTATGAAGAAATTAAAACAAGACTCGATTCTATTACCCAGGCCTATGAACAAATTAAAGCCGAACGCATGCAGTACTACAAAAACAGCCGAATTCCCAACCGGGATTATGTGTTACGAAGTTCCTACGAAAAACTGCAGAACACCCGTGAAGAAAAAGAATTAATTGAAATCGAACTTTCCCGCTTTAAATCAGCCATGGATTCACTTTACAAACGTGAAGCCTTAAAAACAGCAGATTCCCTGCTGCATATGGATGTTTTAAATGCCTATCTGGTTTTTGGTGCCGATTTTACCAAATCCGGTGTTGTCGAATACCATACAAAAACACCAGGCGACCTGAAAGAGGTAGATCGCTTTGAAAGAATTCTACAAACCATCATTATTAAAAAGCGCATATTAAATGACCAGGTGCCCCGCAGCAAAATCCGCCGTTGGTTCCGACCGGTTTACCTGAAAAAGTACCAGTTGTTGCCCGAAGGCCAACAGGAATGGAATTTTTATGTTCAATTCTACGGTCCACTGATTGGTGTCTTCCTGCTGTTTATGGCCATCTTTACCGCAGGAGGCTATGTATTCAGTAGTGTCTTGCTGGAAAAATCAAACCGGGTGATCGAGATTTTAATGTCCTATGTTTCCAGCAGCCAACTCATGGGCGGCAAGATCCTTGGATTGGGATTTCTGGGACTGGTACAAATTTTCAGCTGGTTTGCCATTACACTTATCCTGATGTCCATGGGTATCATTCCAGCCGATAAAATTGCCTACCTTAACTGGCAGAATGCGGGCTATTTTTTAATTTACTTTAGTCTGGGCTTTTTATTTTATGGCTCTATTTTTGTTACCATCGGATCGGTTTCGGCCAGTGAATACGATGCACAACAGATCAATCAATTGCTGAGAACCATTGCTATCTTCCCTGTTCTGCTTTCCCTGCTGGTTCTGGCCGACCCCAATGCACCGGTCATTCGCATTCTTAGCTTTATTCCCTTTTTGACACCCTCTTTTATGATCATGCGCATTCCACTTTCAACGACACCCATCATGTTCGACATTTACGGGACCATCATTTTAATGTTCTTATCCATTATGGTCATGATCTTCATTGCCGGCCGCATTTTCCGAGTTTCCACACTAATGGTCGGTAAAAAGCCAACCCCGCAGGAAATCTGGCGCTGGATTAAAGTGTGGTAAAGGAAGGTGTTTTAATGAACTTTTGTACGGCAATAAATTGCATGGACGGGCGGATTCAACTGGCGGTCATTACCTATTTGCAAAAACGATTTAATCGTCCCTATGTGGATATGATTACCGAGCCCGGCCCAAATAAAATTCTTGCTGAGCAAAGTAATCAAACTTTGTTGGATTCTATTTTTTCCCGGCTCGAAGTTTCACTTGACCTTCATCAATCCAGACAAATGGCAATTGTTGGACATTATGACTGTGCCCGGAATCCAGCACCAAAGGAAGAACAAATTGTTCATATTAAAAAGGCTATTGAATTTCTCTCAAATAAATACCCTCACGTTGAGATCATTGGTTTGTGGGTGAATGAAAAATGGCAGGTCGAAGAAGTGGCTTAGAATAATCTTCTTGAAAAATATCACACCTTAGCCAGCCATATTTTTGAAGATGATGAAAAAATTCGAAGTTTGAAGTGAGATGGGTGAAATTTGAAATAGGCCGGTAATTTGAAACGGGGAATTAACTTCGGAATTCATTCAACACTCAACATTCAAAATTCCTTTCCTGTCTTTGTGTATAATTTAATTAGTTACAGCCGTGTTGGCTCAGATTTTAAGGCTGATCTGCAGGCGGATCATCCGTTCCAGGCGCGAAGCATTTTTCCCGTAATCAATATCCGTCAATTTATTGTCCCGAGTCATCTGATAACGAAATTTTAACCAGACCTGCAAGCCATTCACCACTTGCCAGTGCAGGAGACCGTACCATTTAAATCCATCTCCGTACACCGGGAAATTGGCAAAACTACCAGGTACATCGCTCTCATATTCGTAAATTCTTGACTGGTAGGAATCGGTTCTGTAAAAAGTAAAACGGATGGTAAGCGCCAGGCTTCGCTTCAGCATTTGCCATCGAATTTGTTGAAAACTCAACAAACCATCTTCTTTTAAAGAGTTGATTTTTACATATTGCACACGACTTTTAAACTCGACCTCCTTGTTTATCGCCAGTGTCATCTGCGCACGCCAGTCATCGGAGCGAAAACCGTTCAGGCTATTTTCCCCATTTATCTTTTGCCGCCAGCGGAATTGCAATTTTGTCAGCTGCCAGTCATAGTTAAAATCTGCCAGCCATTCATCCTGCAATTCAGGAAAAGGGTTTATGTAAGTTCGCCACAAATCTTTTTTAATTAACTTGTAAAAGTTAAAATTCAAGTGATCTTTTTGCCAGGCCAGCGCAAAATAAATTCCGCGAATGGCCTGAGGAAACGGATTGGCATCATCAAAGGCGCGCCCATAAGGTGATTGAAAATTGCGGCCTAAATTCCATAACATTACTCCTGTTTGTAACGACTTCTGCTCCAGCCAAACGCTTTGTATGACTCCCGGAGCGCCCTGATGACTGCCCACCCATTCACCACTACAATGTAATGATCGGACCCTAAAATCGTAAGCAAAACTGGCAGCACTAAGCTGCCGGCCTTTAAAATGGTAGCGGTTACGGCGCAGCTCAGACCAGCTCACATTCTGGTCGGTAAAATCTATGGCTGGCGTGTAGTTCATTTGGACAGCAGAAAATTGAAGGTTAAGCTGGTTTAGCAATCTTTTTTTAGCTGAAAAGCCCAAAATTCTTTCCTGAATCAAGTCCTTTTTGG
>CAYNLJ010000180.1:0-4939 GCA_964398005.1 uncultured Caldithrix sp.
TTCATGCCGGACAAAGAAACCTGGTTTGGTACGCGCTTTATTTTACCGGCTTTCGGAAATGCGGCGGGAAAGTACTTTCTGCAACAATCGGACTGGCCCTACAATGAAGACGACAAGCAAATTACTTATTACCTGTTTCACCATCACGGCGGCTCTTTCTCCATGGTCTATTCCGAAGTGCCTCAACCATTAACGGTTACCCACAGCGATGTAGTCGAAGCAGGCGCTTCGACCTTTGGCGTTACCGCAGAAGAAGGTTCCTTGATTGGTCTTTCGGTTCACGGAGAATGGATTGCCAGCGCTGACGGCACCGGAGAATTGATTGAAATCCCAATTCCCGAACTGCAGGTTGGCGATACAATGCTGGTAACGGTAACCAAACAAAATTATTTTCGTTACCAGGCACCGGTTCAGGTGGTCAGCTCTTCAGGCCCTTATGTGACCGTTGCTTCCTGGGAAATCGACGACCAAATGATGGGTAACAATAACAGCCTGGCTGAGTTTAACGAGCAATTTTACCTGGATGTGGCGGCTAAAAATTTAGGTTCAGAAATGGCCAAACAGGTGACCGGCGTCCTCTCCACCAGTGATTCTTATCTGCAAATATTGCAGGACAGTTATTTTTACGGTGACATTGACACATCTGCTACGGTCATGGGCGACAATGCTTTTGAACTGCAAACCGTCAACGAAGCGCCTGACCAGTACACCGCAACCTGCAAAGTAACTTTCAGCGACACCTCCGGAAATGTCTGGACTTCCAATTTAAGCATTAAAATTCAGGCGCCGGATCTGGCCTGTGGCGATCTTTCTATTGATGATTCTGAATTGGGTAATGGCGATCTGAAATTTGATGCCGGCGAAACAGTCGACTTCCTGATTGAAGCCATCAATCAGGGGCATGCCGATGCACCAAATACACTGGCCAGTTTGCGTAGTTTATCTTCCTACGTTACGGTCAGCGATGCTCAGGATGATCTTGGCACGCTGGCAAAGGATGACACGACTCTGGCCCGCTTTACATTACAATCCGACGAAAATACTCCGCTCGGCACATCGGCTTACTTCGAAGTTACGTTGACTTCGGGCAGTTACAGTGTGGTCGATACCTACGAAGTGGTTATCGGCGATGTTCCGGTGTACACCATGAGCAATCAGACGGCCACTGTTAGTAATGCCATTTTTTACGACAGTGGTGGCGAAACAAACGATTACCAGTCCCGCGAACGTTTAACCATGACCTTTGTGGCTCAGCAAGGTTACGATGGTTTAAAGGTGCTGTTCACTGCTTTTGATCTTGGCAGCGGAGATGAGTTGCATGCTTATGACGGTTCTTCTACAGATGCGCCGGAATTTGCCGGCAGCCCATTCATCGGCAGTACCCTGCCACCGGAGTTGGAAACAACCAACAGTGAAGGTGCCATTACCTTTTATTTTTCTTCCAATCTGTTGTTCAATGGAGCTGGCTGGCGTGCTGAAATCAGCCCGACGACTATTTCAGCTCTGCAGGCTAACAACACAGAACAATTGCCAAAAACTTTCAGGGTGCATCCAAACTATCCCAATCCGTTTAACCCGACAACAACGGTTCAGCTTGATGTACCGAAAACGGCAAATGTACAGGTGCTGGTCTATTCGACCAATGGCCAGCTTTTAAGAGATTTGTTCAACGGCTCATTACAACCCGGTACACATCGGTTTGTTTGGGATGGTAAAAACAATCGCGCACAGCAACTGGCCAGCGGACTCTACTTTCTGGTCGTGCGCCACGAGAATCAGACTATTGTTAAAAAAATGATGCTGTTGAAGTAGTTTTCAGCGGCCACTTTGAATGTTGGATTCGAACCATTGCGAAGTATGGGACCGGACCATCTGAATCAGGCAGATGTGTGAAATAAAGGGCATGGGATTTTTCAAGGCATTTTCGTAGAGATTAATCAGAGCATTGCTGAATTTGTCCAGGTAAACGCTGTCGATTTGAGTCGGGTCACCCAAGACAATCAGCTTGGTGTCTTCCCCCAGTCTGGTGCCCAGAGTGCGCATCTGAAAGGGATTAGCATTCTGGGCTTCATCAAAAATGACAAAAGAGTTGGCCAGATCTGCACCGCGGATGTCGGCCAGATTCAACAGTTCAATCACCCCGGAGTCCAGCAGTTTTCGGTAACCTTCTTCGGATTGATCGCTGGTAAACAAACGCAATTTTTCTACAAAAGGACGCATTTTGGGTATCAATTTGCGTTTCAGGGAACCCGGTAAAAACCCCACATCTTCTCCCAGGCGGCTCTTGGTGATTACTGGTTTAATCAATTTGATGGAATCGTATTTGCGCTCCTTAAACACTTTTTCCAGTGCGGCGGCCATGGCAATGTGTGTTTTACCGGTACCGGCCTTGCCGATAATAATCTGTATTTTAATATCGTCATCCATGGCCTGCTGCATGCAGACGGCCTGTTCAAAATTGTATTGGTAATTTTCGGTGTCCAGTACCTTGGGCGGCATGTCCAGAATTTTGGTGGAAAAGTAGTCAAAATATTTCAGCTGATTGCCTTTGCGAATGGCCATGCCAAAAAATTGATTTGACGGATCGAACAGGGCCACACCCTCGTTTTCGGCCAGGCGCCACTTTTTCCGGTACGGAACATTCCAGTTGTCAGATGCTTTAGATTTAAATAATTCATTGATCTCTTCATCGGTTAAGGCAATCTGTTTGACCGGTTGAAAAAAACTGTCCAGATATTCTTCTGAAATCTTGTCGTGCAGGTAATCATCGCAGGGAATGCGTAAGGACCAGCCTTTAATGCGTAAATTACGGTCTTTGGTAATCAGAATAAATTGACGATTCGGGAAATGTTCCTGCAGACCCATGATTTGTGAAAGCATGGCATTGTCTTTGTAACTTAAGGCAAGTTCAGGAGGAAAATTTTTAGACATGAAGTTGTTTACAAAATACAGCACGCCATTGCGTCCGTTGGGAATCGTAATGCCCGATTCCCAGTCATCCGTACGTAAAATCAGTTGTTCCAGTTTCTGGCTGATTTCGCGTGCATTGTAGCCTAATTGCGGATCTTTCTTTTTACTGTCAATTTCATCCAGTACAAAAAGAGGAATCAGCACAATGTGCTCTTCAAAGCGGAAGATGGCCGAAGGATCATGAAGCAGTACGTTCGTGTCGAGAACGTAACATGAACGGTGGTCGTCCGACGATTTTGGATTTAAGTCAAGACTCATGTAATCATTTCTGTTTAATAACCTTTAATATTTATTAATTTCGTAAATAAAGTGTAAAACTTTACACATTAAAGCGAATATTTAAAATGTCTCCGTCCTTGACGATGTAATCCTTGCCTTCCAGCCGCACCAGACCATGCTCTTTGCAGGCCGCCATGGAACCCATGCGAATCAAATCGTCATAATGAACGGTTTCCGCACGGATGAAGCCTTTTTCCAGATCGGTGTGAATGACCCCGGCTGCCTTTTGAGCGTTGGTACCTTTTCGAATCGGCCATGAACGGCATTCGTCTTCGCCAACCGTGAAAAAGGAAATTAATCCCAATAATTCGTAGGATTTACGAATCAGTTTATTTAATGCCGGCTCTGTAATGCCCAAATCTTCCATGAACAGGCGTGCATCTTCTTCATCCAGTTCGGAAATCTCTTTTTCGATTTCGGCGCTTAAGGAAGTTACCGCTGCGTTCTTGCCCACGTATTCGCTAAATTCCTGTTCGATTTTCTCAGCATTGGGTATTTGATCTTCCTGAATGTTGAGTACGTACAGCACCGGTTTGGCCGTTAAAAACTGATAGCCTTTCAGAATCAATTCCTCATGTTCATCAAAGTCCATTTCACGTAATGGCTTTTCGTTCTCTAACTGAGCTTTTAACTTTTCAAACAGAGCCAGTTCGCGCTTGTCTTTTTCATCCTGAGTTTTCATGACCAGCTTTTTTAACTTTTCATGCCGTGTTTCCACAATGCCCAAATCACTCAGAAGGAACTCAGAATTAATGAATTCGATGTCTGCCTTAGGATCGACCCGGTTTAAAGGATGTGGGTAATACTCATTTTCAAAGGCACGAATCATAACCAACAGAGCGTCAACGGTTTTTAAATTGGCCAGGAATTGCGGTGGTAAACCCCGTGTTCCGGCACTGTCGCCTTCCAGGCCGGGTACTTTTAAATATTCAATCGTCGCGTTAACCTTCTTTTTAGGATTGAACATTGCGGTCAATTTATCCAGACGTTCATCGGGTACCTTAACGATACCACGTTCTGCGCTCATTTTTCCTGTAGTCTCATGACTTTTGTGTTTTAAAAGAGTTGAAAATAGTGTTGTTTTACCTGAGTAGGGTAATCCTACAATTCCGATTTGCATTGTTTCTCCTGTTTCATTTTAATGTTCGGTCTTAATTTACACAAATATGAGCGGGCAATCAAAGATATGAAGAAAACCGGAAAAATAAAGAGAGTTCTTGTTTCTAAACAATGAATCAATCCCTTATCTCCTCAATAATTTATCAGGTGGTTTAATAGTTTTTTAATGATAAAAAATGGTTTTGTATTTTGGTTATTTTTAATTTTAAAAAAACAATTCGGAGGAATGGAAATGAAAGCGCACCTGCTTTTTCTAATTCTTTTTTTAGTTACCAGCCTGTTTGCACAAAAAAACTGGAAAACACATGACTGGTCCCGGCCGCGGCCGCCAGTGGTAGAACCCGGAACGTTCAGCACCCAGCAACAACCCGGCCAACCACCGTCTGATGCCATTGTGTTGTTTGATGGCAAAGACCTTTCCCAATGGCGCACCATGGATGGCGAACCGGCCAAATGGGCTTTGAAGGACGGTTATTTTGAAACGGTAAAGGGTGCCGGTTACATGCGTACTTACCGGAATTTTGGCGATTGTCAGTTACATCTTGAATTCGCCACCCCTTACCCGCCAGAG
>CAYNLJ010000181.1:0-4931 GCA_964398005.1 uncultured Caldithrix sp.
GGCTCCGGCTGTAGCGAACGGCTTTCCGGATTGTGGCACCACCAGCAATCCAGTGGACAACCCTTTAAAAAGACCGTGGTGCGAATACCTGGCCCGTCATGAATGGCAAAACGTTTAATGTCAAAAACGATGCCCTGGCTGTTCAAATCCATTATGCTCTCTTAAAGTAAAGGTTGATTATTTTTTGCTTGTACTAATTTACAATAAGAAGGAAACCAAGACAAAAAGAAAGTGTTCCAGCTTTACTCCTTTTAGCGAAAAAATCTGCCATTGTATCATCCACTTAAAAATTGCATCAAAAACAAAAGTCATTTTCGAAAATAAAAATTTGGAGGGAAATAGATGAAACCTATTGAAGTTGACAACTACACCTTTGAACAGGTGGTTTTAAAATCGGACGTACCAGTACTGGTAGATTTTTGGGCACCCTGGTGCGCTCCCTGTCGCATCATTGCACCGGTATTGGAAGAAATTGCGCAGGAATATGCCGGTCGTGTTAAAGTGGTTAAACTAAACACAGATCAGAACCCGGAATTAGCTGCCCGTTATCAGGTAATGGGTATTCCGACCCTGATGCTTTTTAAAGACGGCGAAGTGGTTGACCAGATGGTCGGTGCCGTTCCCAAGCACATGATTACCGGCAAGTTAGATTATTACACGGCAGCCAGTAACGTGATGAATTAAAGAAGAGGAGAAAGAAAATGGGCTTTTTGCAGGAAAAAGACAAGGAATACATTCGCAACCTGTTTTCCGGCATGGAAAATGAAGTTACCATTACTTACTTTACACAGGAGATTGAATGCCAGTATTGTCGTGAAACACGACAAATTCTGGAAGAAGTGGCTGATCTGAGTGACAAAATCAATTTAAATGTTTACAATTTTGTCACGGATAAGCAAATGGCTGAAAAATATGGTATTGACAAAATTCCGGCCACTGTTATTGAAGGGAAACAGGATTATGGCATTCGCTATTACGGAATTCCTTCGGGCTATGAATTCTCTTCCCTGATTGAAGACATTGTGGATGTTTCCAAGGGCGATTCAGGGCTGGCGCCAGAATCCCGTGAATTAGTGAAACAAATTGATGCACCATTGCGTTTGCAGGTTTTTGTAACGCCAACCTGTCCCTATTGCCCCCGGGCGGTAAGGTTGGCTCATAAGATGGCCATGGAGAATCCCAACATCGTTGCGGACATGGTAGAGGCAACGGAATTTCCGCATTTGTCCATGCGTTACAACGTGCGTGGTGTACCAAGAACCGTGGTTGGTGAAGACCATGCCATCGAAGGTGCTCTGCCCGAACGGCAGTTTATTGAAAATATTGTAACCTATTTTAAATCGATGAAAAAATAAGGAAGGATTTTTTTCATGGCTCAAACAAAAAACAACAAACGCTATCTGGTTTTGGGGTTGTTTGCGATTGTCTTTATTCTTCTGGCTATTTTAATGCTCAATGGTCAGGACAATAACACAGGCAAGGCAAACCTAATGCAAAGCAGTCAACCACAAACGGTTGCCAAACAACAAGCAGATGAACAATTTCCGGATGCTCCGGGATTCACACTAACGGACATCGAGGGCAAAGAAGTCAGCCTTAGCGACTTTAAAGGCAAAGTTGTCTTTTTAAATTTCTGGGCTACCTGGTGTCCTCCCTGTCGCCGAGAAATTCCGGCTTTTATTGAATTGGTTGATCAGTACAAAGACGATGGCTTCATCGTAGTAGGTGTTGCAGTTGATCCTCGCGAATTTCAGGGAGTGGACAAGGTAAAACCTTTTGCTGAACAGATGGGCATTAACTACCCGGTTCTTTACGACAGCAAAGGGGTTTCACAAATTTATGGCGGCATCAGCAGCATTCCAACAACTTTTGTTATTAATCGCGACGGTAAAGTAGTAGATCGTATTGTCGGTTCACGGCCGAAGGATGTATTTGAAGGTATTATTAAAGGTTTATTGTAATTTTTCTCATAGCCTTCCCCAACAATTAAAAGCGTTCCGTTTTTCGGAGCGCTTTTTATTGTTTTATGGCGCTCTCAACCCTTTCATAACGCTGCGCCAGGCTCATTCCACCAAACTTTCTCCAACTTCCAATAAGTTGAAAATTTAAATGGTACAATCCTGGAAAATCAAATGGATTCAGGAAAATTAATCCTACGCTTATTTTTAGTGGAATCCGATTGCTACCGTTGTTAGATTTGCAATTGCACAAAATCTACCATTGAGTGAAATTCATTTTACAAAAGGAAACGAATGTCAAGAATCAAAATAGAATTCGAAGAATACGAGCTGTCAAACGGTTTGCATGTCATCCTGCATCAGGATCGTAATGTGCCTATTGTAGCGGTTAATCTCTGGTACCGGGTAGGATCCCGAAATGAACAGCCCGGTAAGACCGGCTTTGCCCATCTGTTTGAACACATGATGTTTCAGGGCAGCCAGCATGTGCCACCGGAAATGCATTTTCAGCTCATTCAAAGTGTAGGTGGTACATTGAATGGTTCTACTTATTTTGACCGGACCAACTATTTCGAAACCCTGCCTTCACACTATCTGGAAATGGGGCTCTGGCTGGAATCGGATCGCATGGGCTTTTTATTGCCGGCACTGAATGAAGAAAAATTTAAGACTCAGTTGGAAGTTGTAAAAAACGAACGGCGTCAACGATACGAGAACCAGCCTTATGGTCTGTGGCTGGAAAAAATTTTAGAATTGGCCTTTCCGGAAGATTACCCTTACCACTGGCCGGTTATTGGCTATATGGCCGACCTGGAAAAGGCGACGCTGGACGACATCCGCCATTTCTTTAAAACCTTCTACGCACCCAATAACGCCAGTCTGGCGCTTTCCGGAGATTTTGATATGGCTACAGCCAAAAGACTTATTGACCAGTACTTTGGCGAAATTCCGGCCTATGAAAATATTCCGGAAGTAAAAAAACATTTTAACGATTACAACCATGGGCGTAGACGCATCGAAATCGAAGACCATGTTCAGTTACCGCGACTCCATTTTGCCTACCATTTGCCAGGCATTTCTTCCCAGGAAGTTTATGATGCTGATTTTATGGCCAGCATCCTGAACGGTGGGAAAAGCGCACGATTTGTTCAAAAGCTGATTCATCAAAAACAGATCGTTCAGGACATCCAGACTTTTGTGCTGCCCATGATAGACACCTCGCTGTTTTTTATTGTGGCCACGCCACGTCCAGATCAATCTGTGGAGAAGATTCAGCAGGAAATTGATTCTGAAATTGAACGGCTGTTTCAGGAGCCTGTTTCTGAGCAGGAGATGCAGCGTGTTAAAAATCAAATCATTGCTCAAAAGGTACGTGATCTGCAATCGGTTTCAACCCGTGCCGACCTGTTGAACATGTATTTTACTTACTATGGTAAAACCAACCATTTAAACGAAGAAATTGATCACTATCTAAAGATTTCCGCACAGGATTTGCAGCAAACCGCGAACAAATTCCTGCAGTCGGAAAATCGTGTGGAAGTCATCTATCTGCCTAAGAAGAATTAACTGAGGTAACAATGAAATCAAAAATAGACCGAACAAAAATCCCTACACCGGCCCAACCCAGGCCTTTTCACTTTCCGGAGTTTAAAACCTTTGAACTGCCCAGTAAAATGCAAACTCTGGTGGTTCACAAAAACAATCTGCCCCTGGTTAATGTGTTGTTTCGGGTCAGTTTTTCGCCCATGGATGACGAACCGGGTAAAGAGGGTCAGGCCAATTTACTTGCACAGTTACTGCTGGAAGGCACCAAAAAGTGGAACAGTGCTCAAATTGCAGAAAAGTTTGAAAATTTAGGCGCTCACTACAATGTCCATCTGAGCTGGAGCGGCTTCTACTTTGAATTAAACATTTTAAAAGAACACCTGGCAAAAGGCCTGGAATTGAGCAGCGAAATCATTTACGACTCTGTTTTACCGGAGAAGGAATTCAAGCGTTTAAAGCAGGAAATCTTAATCGATCGTCTGCAAATCAAAGACATGCCGGGTCGCCTGGCCAATGAACGTTTATTGCGTCACCTGTTTCAGAACCATCGATATGGCCTGCCCATTGAAGGCCTGACATCAACCATTGAAAAAATTGAGTTGGACCAACTACAGCAGCTTTACCGGAATATCTTACTGAAACGACAACCTACGCTGATTTTTACCGGCAACATTACGGAAACAGAAGCCTTGCAAATGCGTGATCGTTTTTTGGCGAGACAGGAAGCCTCGTATTTGCAGCCCGAGGCACAATTCAGGTTCAAACAACCAGAGAAACCATCCATCATTTTGGTGCATAAACCCAATGCGGCTCAAATTGAATTACGCATCGGTCAGTTCATGCCACCGCGCCAGCATCCGGATTTCTTCAAACTGAAACTTTTGAATGAAGTCTTTGGCGGTTACTTCCTGTCGCGATTAAATCTCAATTTGCGTGAAAAACATGGTTACACCTATGGCATCCATTCCCAGTTGGCCTTTCGGCCTCATCTGGGCCTGATGATTATCTCGGCTTCTATCCAGTCCGAATTTATTACACCTGCATTGGATGAAATTTTTCTGGAAACCAAAAAGCTTAAAGAAGATGGTGTTAAAGAAGATGAACTGCGCAGCGCGGCCGGTTACTTAATCGGCGTTTTCCCAACAGCCTTTGAAACCATTGACCAGATCAGTGATGCCATCGCCAATCTGGTGACTTACAACCTGCCGGCCGATTATTACCGAACCTTTCGGGAAAAATTAGGGCAGGTCACCGTTCAACAGGTTAATGAAGCGGCGCAAAAGTACCTGGATTTGCAGCAAATGCAGGTGGTTTTAGTCGGTGACCGAAACGTGGTTGAAAAATCATTGAGAGAAAAATACGAACTTCAGGTAGTAGACGTAAAAGGAAATCCACTGCCATAAAATGAACGCACTGGAAAAGGCATTG